>JAGLRO010000176.1 GCA_023136245.1 Candidatus Heimdallarchaeota archaeon | reverse complement strand
TGATTCTAATAATCTCTCAAGTGTCATAAGTTCCTTAATAGGTAAGGATAAGTGTGAAACAAGTTTAGGTTTTTCAGTAGATTGATACTCTGTTGTATCAATTTTACAATTGATTACTTCTTTCTGCACTTTTTCAACAAATTCATCCCATAATTTCATGTAGGTTTTATATTGTTTATTTGTGAGGAAGAAATTGTTTACCTTAATCTCATCTATTTCATCAAAAAGATCCCTAACTTCTTTCATATCCTTAGTAGAAGCTTCCTTTTCCTCAGATTCAGTTAGGGGTTTCAAGATTACGTTTTCTTCTACGAAATCTTGATATTTATCTACGAAAAATGTTGTGTCTCTGATCATTTTCATCATCAATCTTGGTATCATCAAGGATTCCAGTTGCTTTTCAGCAGGCTCTTTTTTTTGCTTAATGTATTCTGTTATGTTCAGCTTAAATGGTTGAATAAGCTCAATCCCCTTTGAACTTAATGTATAGTATTTCTTAAGCATTGTAGCAGAGCGAATTTGTTCTTCTCTTGAGACTCTTACAAGATCCAGATTGATAAGGAGTTTCAATTGACTACTTAGAGCTCCTTTCGTAATACAGAGTATTTTACTTAGTTCGTTCAGATTTCTTTCCTTTACAAAAAGTGCATATATTATCCTAAAAGGTGTTGGTCCTTTATGGTATAATTCAAGAAAATCACAGAGATTCTCTGCTCTCCTAATCAATTCTCTTGCTTTCGCAAAATCTATTTCCTCTAAAGCTGATTTGCTTTGATCTAAAAATCTCTCTGCAGCTATTGAGTAAACCGAATAAAGTTCTTTTGGTGATAAAATGTCAGTTAATTCGGTAAATTGATCAGTAATGAAATTTTCACCTAGGTATCGTTTGAGATCTTCTTCCAAAATTTCTCCATAATTTATCATTGCTATTGTTGTGTAATTGAAATGAATAACTTCTTCATCTATGATTTGGTGAAGGAGCATTTTAGCTCTTTTACGATTTCGAGAGCTTTCTCTTGTTCTGAAAATCAATGCTTTAGCTAGTCGTGCAACTTGATCAAATATTTTAGATCTGGATAAACGGTTGATTTCTTCCAGTCTTTCCAAATAGACATTAATAGATTTAGACTTCAATTGTCTTTTTGTAATAAAGTCAATTAACCTAAAAAGTACATAAACTTCAGGGTCAACAATTTCAATCATCTCAGCATAATATAGAGCTTTTTCCAAAGTATCAAGAACCAACCTTGGATCTTCGATTTCTTCAAAAATAATAGCTAGCTGCATTAGAGAAAATACTATACCAAATTTAAAATCCATTTCTTGAGAAATTAATAGAGCTTTTTCAAAGTGAGTTTGTGCATATTGAACTTCTCTCTTGCTTAAATAAACATCACCGATATTTAGATTAGTCCACACAAGATCTTGCTTGTTTCCTATTTTTTCTCTGATTTTTAAACATCTAGTAAAATACTCTTGCGCTGTATCAAGTTTTCCTTTTGTTTTCCATGTAAATCCTAAATGGAATGTGGAATACCCAATATTATTTTGATTTTCTATTTTTTCTCTTATTTTTAGACTTTTTTCATAATTTTCTATTGCTTTATCTATATCACCCATATGCATAAATGCCCAACCCAGAGCGTAATACGAATATGCTAAATGAGATGGATCTTTTATTTCTCTAGATAGATAATAGCATTCTTGAGCATATAGATGTGCTTGATCGGCTTCTCCTTTATCTGCATAGATATACACTTTGTAAACTAGTAATCGAGCTTTTCTTTCTTTAATTCCCTTAATATCACATTCTTCTATCAGTTTTTCTACAACATCAACAATTCTCATAGCATTTTCAAGATTGTTTAGTCTATAATTAGCAAATATTTCAGCTAAAAGTGAATCAATTTCTCGTAACTTATTGTTCTCTTTCTTTGAGGTTTCATACATATTATGAGCTAGTTTAATTAAGTTTGAATACTCACCTAAATTATCAAGAACAATACTATTAAGATATAGAAGAGACAGTTTTTCATCTTCTGATATTTTGGTTGTTTTACTGCTTTTTGAAATCTCATCTAATGCACTCTTGTATTCTCCCTCTTTTATGAGACTTTCAATTGTCTCGATTTTTTTTTCTATCATTCTTATTCCTCCCTGGAGGAAAATAAAATTGGAGATTACTCCAATTTATTTATATCTTTATATCTAATACATGCAACAAGATGATCTTCAGTTTCTTGTTCTAGTTGGGGATCTATTTCATTACATTTTGCTACAGCATATATGCATCTTGGACTGAATCTGCAACCTGTTCCAATATCTATCCCGCTTGGTACTTCACCTATAATTGGAAGATCTTCTGTACGTCTTGCATCAGGATCTGGTTTTGGAACACCTGCAATCAATGCTTTGGTGTATGGGTGGAAAGGTTTGTGTATAACATCCTCTGTTGGTCCTTGTTCAACAATTCGTCCGAGATACATAACAGCTATACGATCACACATAACTCTTGCTAAAGCAAGATCATGAGTAATAAATAGAAATGCAGTACCTCGTTGTATTGTTAATTCTCTCATAATTTTCAATACCCCTACTCGAATTGATACATCAAGCATTGATACTGG
>JAGLRO010000175.1 GCA_023136245.1 Candidatus Heimdallarchaeota archaeon | reverse complement strand
ATGGTTCAGATGGTTCAGCTTTACCTGATTCTCAAACTTTAGGAACCGGAATAAGAGGAATAGATCTAGCTTATGAAGATGCAACTCCAAGTGTGATTTTAGCATTAAATAATGACAGTGTTATATCTTATGATTTGTCTCTCAATTTCTTATGGTCGTTTGATATCACAACAGATAGTGATTCTAGAGTGTTCGCCAAAGATTTAGATGGAGATAGTACAACTGAAGTATTCATCACTTCAGATCCCTATATTCTCATTCATCCTAATGGAACATGGTTCTGGAATGTATCAGTCATTTCTTATTCAACTTCCGCCTTCTTCTACGACATAAACAAAGACAATGTGTTTGATATAATTACGAACGGTGGAAGCTCTATCTTCACAACTGCATATGATGGATCAACTGGAGAAATACTCTGGAATTATCAGACAACTAGGATTTTCACTGGAGAATTTACTATGGGAACTTATGGTGGTGAAACAGCTCTATTCTTTGCTTATGTAGATATCGTTGATATGAGTTTGGGAGTGGGATCACTCTCACCTTATGGAACTCTAAGATGGATGATGAGAACAACATATGATATGACAGAAGTACCGACTAATCTGAAACCTGTTGTAATAGACGAAACATTAGGCGTTATCTATGGAAATCAAGGAGGACAAGTTTCTGCTGTGATATCAGATAAAATATTCTATGAATTAGCACATGAAACTTTAGAAGTAATGAGTCTGTCTAAGATATATTCATCAGATACAAACATAGCAGAAAAAACTGTAATTACAGATGACTTTTTAGGAGATGGTAATCCTTATCTCTTCTTTGTTGAGAATGGAAACCTTGCTATCCTCTATGACCTGAAAAACGATTTGATACTTAATTCTATAACTCTCCCTGTCATCGGTAATGTAACTTGGGCAGTTGCCGCGGATATAAATAATGATGGTTATCCAACAGCTGTTTACTTCATCACTGATGCGTTTGAAATAGGTCTGTTATCGGTTCAATCTATGATTTTAGAGTTCGTTAAAGATGAATCAGCTTCAATTGACGAATTCTACTATATAGTAGCATATAGGATCAGCGTTAATTCAGATTCATTGATAATAAGCATTCGACATAATGCTGATTATGAAGTAAGGTCTGTAAACAAAGTTGGAGATAAAGTGTGGGGCAAAATAACTAATACTGCAAGACCATACAAGCAGCTTCTAGTAGGACATCTTCTACCGATGGCAACGAGTGAAGATGGGGATATTCTAGTTTTAGTGCAAGATTCTCAAATGCTTTTCCATTTCGCGTACAATGGAACCTATTATGATGGATATGATGGAATGGTTGGTCTAGTTGCTTTATCATATAGATTATCAACCGCTTCCTATCAAAGCGTATACTTCCAGAATTATGATGATATAGCATGCTATGATCTATATTTGGATGTACTTCAATGGGCTTATCCAATTGGCACAGAAGAAATTCTAGATTTTGCATTCCTGGATTATAATAGTGATACTTACAATGATGTTTTTGCTACTCAAAATGGTACAGGAATCTACATGATTCAAGATACGATGGCAGCTCCTACACTTATGTGGACACATATCCATAATTCATTTGAAGCAAGATATGTAGAATTTCTGAAGAACACAGATGATAAACCAGAACTATTAATCGGAGACTATCATAGGCTGTTCTTTGCAACACCAGGAGCAGGAAATATAGATACTGCTACTAGAAAGAACTATGAACAAATTACGTATCTAGATTTATGGCCAAGAGAAGTATTGTCAAACAAGACTACAATTATTTTCTTAGCTGGGAGCACGATTTATTCCCATAATTTGAGTTTGATATTTGCAGGGCAAGCAGACTTTATTGAAGAAACTATTATAGTTAATTTACCAAGATTAATTAGATTGGTTATACCATCAGGTATAATGTTTATTACTATGGTAATTGCCTTAGTAGTTCTATTGAAGAAGAAAAAATGATTTAGGTTGATAAACTCTCTTCTCTTTTTTTTCTTTTTTACTTTCAACCTATTTGACAGCTCATTTGTGAAATTCATTATCAATTTCTTTAGACAAAGGATTAAACAAATCTTTAAGACTGATTAATGAGTATTTTTGAAAATAGGAGTTGTTTCGAAGCTGTTAATTGAACCTCTAGCGATGAAAAAAATCACTATCTTGGGGACTACAGGTTCAGGTAAAACAACCTTCCTGGAAGCTCTATTTGGAAATATCGAGAAAAATGATGTAGCAAGAAGAGTTTTCAAAGAAGTAAGTACTAATCTTGATTTCACTCCTTTAAAGTACAATAATTTTACAAACAGTACAACAACAATATCATTAAACATAGTTAATTCTGTTATAGTTTTAACAAGATTTAACAAAGTTATTTTAAGAAAATTTGAAGATAAAGAGACAATAGATTTTGAATCAATTGATGAAGCCTTTCAAGTAATTTTCAATGATCCAGCTGGGCAAGAGAGATTTGATTTTATGCAGGATATTGCAATAAGAGGAGCAAATTTAGTTGTAATTATGGCTGATGG
>JAGLRO010000174.1 GCA_023136245.1 Candidatus Heimdallarchaeota archaeon | reverse complement strand
TTCATAATTTCTAATCCTGTTTTAGTATCTAAATTTCCAGTGGGTTCATCCGCAAAAATGATTGAGGGCTGATTAACTAAAGCTCTAGCAATCGCTACTCTCTGTTGTTCTCCTCCAGAAATCTTCTTGGGTGTATGAGTTCTTCTATGCCAAATACCTAACCTTTCCATCAGCTCCTTTACACGTTTTTTTCTTTTAGCTAAAGGTAGATTTACTAACCGCATAGGCATTTCAATATTCTTCTCAGCAGTTAGATAAGGAATAAGATTTTGTTCTTGGAATACGTAACCTATATTGTCTCGTCTAAACTGGAATTGCATTTCTTCAGGAAGCTTGCTTAAGTCAGTTCCATCTGAATAAATAACCTGTCCAGCAGTTGGTTTTAACATACCACCCAATGAAAGCAATAGAGTAGATTTACCAGATCCAGAAGGACCAATTATTCCTAGTGTTTCTCCTTTGTTTATATCGAAACTTACACCTCTTAAAGCAACAATCTTGTTCTGATGTTCTAATCCATAAACATGGTAAACATCAATCGCTTGAAGAGTTAATCCCTCAGGAAGAGGTTCAATTTTTATTTTTGTATCTATACCATACATCAATATCACCTATACTGTTCTCATCTCCTCTACGACATTAGTTCTCGAAGCTATAAATGCTGGAACTAAAGTAGCTAATATCACTATTCCAAAAGCTCCTAATACCGTTGCAATAAGTGGAATGGGTGGAAATACAAGTAATCGATTAAAGCTTGTTACACTAAAGATATCAAAGAATCCATTGAATTGATATCCAATTAAGAATCCTATAAAAGTCCCAAAAAGTGTAGCAAATAATGCCATAGAAATTACTTCCGTTAGGACTAATTTCATCAATTGTGTTCTTGAAGCTCCTTCAGCAATCAGAATAGCAAATTCTTTCTTTCTTTGGTTAATTATCATGAACATGAAAATTGAAACACCTATGACAATTCCAACTAAAGCTATAATGAAATTGATTGTAAGAAGTCCTGGAAAACCAAAACTTAATCCTTCTCTAGCCCTTGTTTCTTCAATTTCTTCTGCATGAGATTGTGCTTCTACTATCCAATCAAATTGCGTATTGAATTTAAAGGAAAGGTTTTCCTCTATTGGGTCTACTCCGGGTTTAAGATTGACAATAGCACTTACTATTGTATTTGTGAATGGAGCATAAGTATCTATGAATTTCTTATCCACAAGCATGAAATAACCTGAAGCCTCACCAAAATCAAAGAAAGCTAAAGCTCCAACATCAATAAGTATTCCTGGAGCATGATCAATTACTATTGCAGCGTTAGCAGTGTACTTTGTTTGATTGTATATAGTAAAACTAAATGAAGGATCTTCTTCTATTTCAAATGATCTTGCTGTTTCAACTCCTACTCCAACGTTTTTAGTAGGATCATCTTTTAGTATCTGTAAGCCTTCATTCCAATCTGGATACCCTTCTATTGAATCCTTATGCCATAGAGCTTCACTCCCATATTCATCCAAATCTACACCAAAACAATTTATCCATCTTGGACCAAAACGCAACATCGTAAAATGAATAGGAATTACTGATTCGATTTTATCTTCAAAACCTGTGAAATTTGCAGGTGAAATATCCTGATATATTCCAAGTACATCAACCTTCATATCTCCGCCTATGAAAGCATCAGAATGTCTTGGAATTTCCATTGCACTTGTTTCTCCTTGGATTGCAGTAAAAATACAAAGTGATACAGACAAACATAATAAAACTGTCATTCTTGGGAAATTTTGATGTCTTCTGGAAAGACTTCCTTTGAGTAAACTTCCAATATCCTTGAAAGTTCTTACAAGGACTTTGTCTAGCTTTTCAGGTACTTTTGTTGACAATCTACTTACTACTCCCGCAGAACCATACCAGAGTAAAAGTGGGGAGAAGTTCATAAGTAATTCAACTACAAAACTAAAAGAGACATTAGGATTGAAGTCAGCTGCAAGAGTTAATATAACTCCTAGTAATCCCAAGAAAAAGAATATAACATCACCATATATTTTCTTAAACCAGCCTTTTTTCTCTCTTTCAATACTCTTAGCTACAGCAACCTCTTGTCTAATGAATGCATTTGTTTTCTTAATTGTAGCAATGAATAATATTCCCATCGTCACTATAACCGTTACAATAATACTCCATGGCTTGATTCGCAGAGCACCCAAAGCTTGAGAAAATGAGGAGAAATCAATAGCCATAAACCGATATGTTGACAAAACTGTCGCTGCGCCAAATATACCAACAATAATTCCTATTATTTCTCCTATTACTGCTATTACTATTACTTCGGAAAAAATCATTCTTCTTATCTGCTTTGGCGAAGCACCTTGAGCTTTTAGTACGGAAATTTCAAATTTTCTTTCTTGTAATGCTAACTCTGCTCCTAGATTTATCAAAATAATAGATAAAACAATTGCAGGAATGTAAAGAACTGTATCAATTAATTGCATAAAGATGATAATTCCCTGAAAACCCCACAAAGTATTCTGGATTAGGTTATGACCTTCTAAAGGATACTTCTGTTCTATTCTTGTAATTACAATTGAAATTGCTTCATTAAGGTCCTGTATGTCATTCAAAGGAAATTCATCTAAGTTGAGCTTTGTAGGTAATTGAAACATTTTGTAGTTTGTCAAATTACTAATCACACTATTGTTGAAATTGTGGCTACCTATTATCATATCATCACCACCAAGCATTATACCTGATTGAAAGAATCCTCTTACAGTTAAATTGAAATCACTACTAATTACACTAGTATCTGGTAGGTCTGGACCATCTTGGTAAACTGACCTATTCAAAGCAAAGGTAAAAGATAAAGTATCATTTATTTGTATTCCAAGGTTTCTATATTGATCAACAGATAATAAAACCCCATCTTCTTGTAAATTGGTTTCACCTGCGATCACATCTATTCTGTCAGCTATTGTGGTATTAATAAAATCCTCATCTACTATTATTGGATCAAAATAAGGTTGATTCACTTCGAGTCCAGAATATTCAGAAAAATTGAACGAAGGTGTGAAATACGAATAATATCGTATATAATTGGCACCTGATGAAAAACCATAATCGTTTCCATAAGTCACTATACATTCATCAAATTCATCTTCTTGTTTTATCAATTCTGCCAACTCTTTTGGTGATTGAACTACTGCTTCTTCATATGGTACGAAGTGCACCTCGAATTCGACATTCTCTACCATGTCTTGAACTGTAATTGAATTAATAATAGAACCATAGAAGAAAATACTTGAGAATATAGCAGCTCCCAACACCATCCCGGCACCTATTGAAATACTTCTTCTTTTATTAGAGTACATAGATTTAAAGGAAAAACCTATGAAAGAAAAGATATTACGGATTTTCATTTCTCAGCATCCCCCTTCTTTCTTGTCTTTTTTGATTCAGATTTAGTTTTCTCAGTCACTACTTTACCCTTCTGAAGAATGTATATACGGTCAGTTTGCTGAGCACTGTCAGAATCATGAGTTACCATAATTACCGTGATATTATGCTCTTTTGTAAGTGATCTAAAGAGTTGGATGATTTCTTTACCAATGTGAGTATCAAGATTTCCAGTGGGTTCATCTGCATAAATGATCTGAGGATCATGAGCTAATGCTCTTGCTATAGCAACCCTTTGTTGTTCTCCCCCACTTAATTCCTCAGGTAGATGATTTAACCTTCCATAGAGACCCACTGATTCCAAATGCTTCAGAGCTTTTTCTTCAGCTTCCCCATCTGGAACTTTTCTCAGCTTCATTGGAAGTTTGACGTTCTCCAAAGCTGTAAGATATGGAATTAATGCAAAGCTTTGAAAAACTATAGAAGAATGAGCTCTTCTGATTTCTAGTTGTTCTTTGTAAGATGTATCCTTTAAGTTAATTCCACCTATAAGAACATCCCCAGAAGTTAGAGGTTCTAGTGTAGCAAGAATATTTAGAAGAGTGGATTTTCCTGAACCTGAAGGACCCATTACTGCTACAAAATCACCTGGTTTTACTTCTATTTTTGCACCAGTTAAAACATTAACCACATCTCCACCTGGGAGATTAAAATCTTTTACCAAGTCAACAGTTTTCACTGACGTTTGACTAGTTTTTTTAGACATGACAATTTTAATCTTTAATGATTCTAATTAAAGCTATCTAAATGAATAAAATAAGAAAACAAAAAGAGAAATAATGATAATTTCAAAGAAAAATCATCTGTTTTTCTCTAGTTCTTTATCTTCTTTAGCGATTCGTTCAACAAGTTCCTTGAATCCTTTAGGTTCCTGCCCTTCTTCAATTGTGTAGACTATAGGTGTTCTTTTTCTCTCAACATCAAGAACTCTTGCAATTTTTCCAGCTTCATATTTCTCTCTTACTTGAGATTTTTTACCTATCCAGACATAAATATCATCCCAAGCATCTAAGACGAAAGTATCTCCAGATTTAAGGTTCTTGAATTTGATTGGAACTTCTTTAGTCTTTATTTCTCCTGCATCATCTTGTTTTATTTGTAACAATTTGTAATCTATATCTGCTTTTTTAACAAAATGCTTGAGGAAACCAGGTGTATCCCCTTCTACTACAGTGAAATCAATTAAGTTTTTGAATTCTTCAGGTTCAATTCCTTCCATAACTGTCTCTATTTCCAAGCTTTTGTTTTCCTCTTCTATAACTTTAGCTGTCCAAGCTCCAACACATTTGTCATCAGCAAATGATTTTGAGCCAATCCAGATCCACAGAGTTGTTGGAGTAACTAGTAAATAGACGTCTCCATTGAGAAATTTGAACGGTTCTTTTACACTCACTAATCTTTTTCTTACAACTTGATATACGTTCATAGTTCTAATTATATTTTTGTGTCAATAAAAGATTTGTGTCAATTACAATGGAGATATAATAATAAATCATTATTTGAACAGTTTTCAATAAAAAAGCTGTTTTAGCACCATTTTTAGACTGACATCAAGTAAAACTTTAATAGTTTTGAGCATATAAAATTCTTATGAGTTCCATTATTAGCGATGATAATGAGGGTGATCCAATATGGAAAAAAATCGTTGAAAAAATAACTCCTTTCATCACTCGAGAAGATATTATCAATATGGATTTAAACAGTTTTTCTGCTCTAATTAATAGATTACATGGCATTAAAGAAATCACTGAACAAGAAATGATGTATGCTAAGAAGAATAGAGACCTAATTCTTATCAGAATGGGACTCCTTCATAACATTCCAGATCTGTCAGAAGAGGATTTGGAAGTGGGTCTTAAGCAGTTAGCTGTTAGACTCGCTTCGTATTATTACAATAAAAATGTTGTAGATTCCTTGGAAGCTGCAGAAAATAAGGTTTTAGAAACAATCACTCAAGGATTCTCTTCATCGGTTACAATTAGCTTAAATCCAGATGAAGCTATTTTAAAATTAAGAGATTATCTCACAAATCTATCTAAGATTACCTTTGATAATGCTCCTGAGGTTATTGAAGTTTTAACAAAAACAAAAGATAATCTAATGAATATTGGTATCTCAGGGTTGGTTTTCTATGATATAGATAAATATTGCCAGATGCTAAAACGAACTAATGAAGACGAACTTCCTTCAAAGAATGAGATAATAGAAGCTTCTTTCGAATGGCAACTGAAAATCCAAAAGTGATAATTTATGGAAGAAAAACCTGAAATTCCAGATATTCCGCAAATTGAGAAAACGGAAGAAGTAAAAGAAGAGAAACTCACGCGAACTCAGAGAATTGAATCCCAGATAGGCACAGTCACAAAGAAAATAAAGGAAACAGTTAATGTAGATCTTTTTCTGCCTGAAATAAATGAATGGATTCTAGAAAGACTAAAAGATGGACCTAGCATCGTAATCGGAGACAAAATAGGTAATATTGCTGAAAAAATCGCTAAACTAAATTTTAATGTAGTTGCACGGGATAGCTCAGCTTCATATGTTAGTCCTAAAACTGAAATTGAAGATGAAGATATTCTAAAAAAAATTGATTTCAAACCATTCTCTTTGGAGAAATTTAAAGAATTAAGCGGGATATTTCTGAATATTGTAGTAATTTTTACACTTAAGAAACTTGAAAAAAATCAGCAACTAGAATTGTTAGAGAAATGCAAGAGATTATTATCGAGAGAAGGACAGTTAATTGTCGTAGGGGAATTCTATCCTAAATCTGCTCATTTAATTCCGATTTCATTGGCTAAAGAAACACTCAAAACTTTCAAGAAAACAATTCTAAAGAGAAAAGTAGCTAGACCTTTAACGAATTTTGATAAAATCACCAAAAAACTGGAACTGAAATTCTTCGATGTTAAATATGATGCTGGAGGAAGAATAAGAACTTATGTTCTTACAAAACGTTGGGGTGCGCTCATTAGCTAGATTTTTCTGCTTTTCCCCATTTTATCTTTTCATCAGACAAAAAACCAACTGGGTATTTTGATATATTTTTTTGAATTTTTTGAGGAATAACTTTATCTAAATCAACTCGCAGTTCGTACGCTAATAAAAACAGATAAATTGCAACATCAGCAATCTCATCATCTACTTTTTCTGATATCTTCTCAATTTCCTCTTTTATTTCTTGATTTGACTGCCATTGTATTAGTTCAAATAATTCTCCTATCTCAATAATAAGTGAAAGAGCAAGATTTTTTGGAGTATGATATTTTTCCCAATCTCTTGAATCACGAAATTCAATTATCATATTAGTAAGTTCTTTTATGGTTTTCACAGAAAAATGAAATGAAACAGGATAATTAACTTTTTCTCTTCATAGTCAGATTATTTTAACCATCCAGTTGAATCTATCATGAATTTTACCAAATTGAATTCCTGTGAGTTCATCATAAAAGCGTTGAGTGATTTTTCCTACTTGGAAATCATTTATTGTATACTCTTTTTCTTGATAAGAAATTGATCCAATAGGAGTAATTATTGCTGCTGTTCCAACGAAGAAAGCTTCAGTGCAACTTCCTTGTTCTATATGGTTAACAAGATCATTTACATCGATTTGAACTTCATTTGTTTTATAACCTAAAACCCTCGCAAGCTCAAGTACAGATTTGCGAGTGATTCCTTTTAGGATAGTTCCATCAGCTACAGGTGTAAAAATCTCATTATTGATAACAAACATAATGTTCATTGCTGTAGCTTCTTCAATGTATCTTTTTTCAATAGCATCTAACCAGATTACTTGAGAACAATCTTTATTCATAGCATTATTCATTGCGAATAAAGATGCTGCATAGTTTCCTCCTGCTTTTGCTTCTCCTGTTCCTCCAGGAGCAGTTCTAATCAATTCATTTTCTATACAAGCTTTAATCGGTCTAAAACCTCCCTTGAAGTAAGGACCAACTGGTGATAGAATAACGTAAAAATAATATTCAAGACTTGGATGAACTCCTAGAAAAACTTCGCTAGCAATCATTGTTGGTCTAATATAGAGTGTTGTTCCAGGAGCACTAGGTACCCACAGATTATCTACTCTAATTAGTTCAATTATTGCTTTAACAAAAAGGTCTTTGTTTATCTGAGCCATACTCATTCTTTCTGCAGATAAATTGAATCGTTTAGCATTTTCAAAGGGTCTAAATAGATGAATTGAATTATCTGGATGTCTATACGCCTTCATTCCTTCGAAGATTTCCTGACCATAATGGAATACGCAGCAAGCTGGATCCATTTGAAATGGTTGGTAAGGGATTATCCTTGGAACTCCCCATTTCTCGTCTTTAAATTCCATTAGGAACATATGATCAGTAAAGAATTTACCAAAGACTAATTCTTCATCTTTTGGTCTTTGCTTCTTATTTTCTTCTGAAGATAATTGAATCTCTAATTCCATGAAGTCACTCATAATCCTTTGATAAGATAAAAAACAACTTAAAAGTTTTGTTGAGTATGCATTCCATCAAAATAGTTTCTTTTTTTCACTAATTGCCAGTAGTCCCTTGAAATATTCTCGCATTTCACTCCTAGATGGCAGAAGTCGTAATGATCTCGCTACGAAATATCTCCCTCCTCTAAGATAAAGAACATCAGGTTTCAATCTTGGTGCCCATTGGTGTGCTATTTGAAAAGATACTGCTGCTTTAAGTGATTTAAGAAAATCTACTTTTTTCAATTTAACTCCATTAATCTCCAATTCATCAAAGTACTTCTTTAAAACTTCATCAAAGGAAAAAGGAAGATCATATAAACTGATTTTAATCCCATCTATATGGAAAGGTAATAGATCATAGAAATAAAGAATTTCCCAAGCAGGTGGTCCAATGAAGCTTTCTTGCCAATCAAATAAACAGGCAATACATTGAGATGATTGCATGAAATTATACGACCAAGTATCGCCATGCAATAGAGTTGTACCACTTGCAAGAAAATCAGCTAGAAATGTCTTTGATTTAATTATTTTCTTTGTTTTGTCTAATTCTGTCTTTGTTAATGGGGTTTTACTCTTGTAATTTAGTGCAATTTTTGAAGCCCTATCTAAGTTCTCAATTAATCCTTTCTTGGTTTTTTCCCAGTCTACTCCAAAAGGTTTGGAAAATTCTTCAAATTCTTCATTATCTTCTTTATTATAGAAGATTGCATGCAATCTGGCAATCTCCTTTATTGCTCTGTCAATATTCGACTCGTCCCATTTTTTGGGGTGCACTCCCCTGTATATTTTTGAGATTAGAACCCAGGGAACATCACTTGTATCTGAGAATGCTATAACTCTAGGAGCTGGAACATTATGTTTATTTGCAATTTTCGAGTAAAACAGCCACTCTACTTTCGTAGTATTCTGTTTTAGTATTCCTACTTTGTCTTTCTCCCACCGTATTTCAGATACTTTAGCTGTAGATGTACCTGACAAATATCTTCGTATTTTTATTTCCTCAGAAGGAGTTTTGAGTTTCTTGGCAACCTCTTCTAAGATGGGAGATGGATTCAATTAATCACCGAATACAAGAGATAATCTTACTCTCTCCTTTTAACTATTTCTACGACTTTTATATGCACTTAAAGTAGAGTTTCTAAGGAAAATAACTGCAAAAAACATAAGAAAAGGATGGTTTACATAAATTTCTTAGGGAAGGATTTAGATTTTCAACAGTTAAGCTTATAAAATAGATAGATTCTCAAAAATTATGGCTTCATTCTTTACAAAACTAAATCTTTGGGATAAAAAAATCTCAGGAAAAATAGTAGAAAATTCTGCTAACAAATTCCAAATACTTAGTTTTTTTGCTTTATCAGGAAATGGTCAGCCATGGGTTATAGCATCTGTCTTGTTTTTTATTTTCGATATTTTCATGGAAAGATCAGAAAATCTAGTAATATTTGCTTCTATTTCATTGGCTAACTTATTTAATTTAATTTTGAAATTTTCGATTAAAAGAAGGAGACCTAATGAAGATGTTTCTAAAAGATACGTTACTCAAATAGACTTTAATGCCTTCCCAAGTGGTCATGCGTGCAGAATGGGAGCAATGGCAATGTTGATGATACTCTTCTTTCCTAAAATTGGTTGGTTGTTTGCTTTATGGGCGATTGCAGTTGGTTATGGTAGAATAGCATTGCAATTACATTATTTGGTCGATATTGTGGGAGGTACCATTATTGGAGCAGCATTATCAACCTTTGGATTTATCTTTTATGATCGGATTGCTATTTTTATTGAACCTTTAATAGATTGGATTTCCAAAGCAATTTAAGTGTCTGTCTGAATTCGGAGAAGAATTCTTAAAGCAATAAATAGAATGAGATTTATTAAGCAACGGAGTTAAGCGAAAATTCTTTCAGGAATTGGCTCCAGAAAATCCTAAATTGGTCATTTTACCTGAATCAAAACACGATACCTTAATAGAAAAAGGGAAGAAATAGCTTATCTTATTAATGAATTCATTGAGTATTAAATTGACATTGATAATGTTAAAATCAGAGCTTTAGTTTTGCATTAGAAATAACAATCACAAAGTAGGAATAGAAAAGCAAATAGGTTTAAATACGCTAAAAATATTTTTCGACTATGTCCTCAAATCCAATAGATTTAGTGGAAAAAGCTATTGACAAAGGAGAAAGCTTAGGTGCAAAGTATATTGAAGCAAGATTAGTCAATTTAAGTCTGAATGCAACACTTCTTAAAAATGGAGTTCCAGAAATAGGTGCCCTAACTAGAAGCAAAGGAATTGGAATTAGAGTTCTAAAGAACGGTGGGATGGGTTTTGCTAGTTTCAATGAAATGACTAAAGATGAAATGGAAATTGCTGTAGCTTTTGCTACAAAAATGGCAGAATCAACTGGAAAGAAGCGTAAA
>JAGLRO010000173.1 GCA_023136245.1 Candidatus Heimdallarchaeota archaeon | reverse complement strand
CACCAAAACTTCCATAGATGCGCTTCTTCCTTTAAGACTCTTCCATGCAGCTTTGTAGAAAGGATAAGCAATAAGAAATTGGATAGGAATCGTGAGAACAAGTTGAAGAAAATTAGAGAAGAGCATACCAGGAAATATGAAAAAACTTTGTTGCCAAGTTGCAAAAGCAGGTAACCAATCTCTAAAAGGGATCATATGTCCCATGGCAAAAACGAACACGGGAATAGATAAAATCAGACTAGCAAGAAATCTTCTTTTCATGTCAATTAAACGTTTATTTTGCATGAAAGCTAATCTATCATATTCTAAAGTTGTGGAGTAACCAGCATTTTCAACAGTTTTGATAAGTTTCTTATCGTTAATCAACGAAGTATCATAAATCAATTTAGCATTCTGACTGATTAGATTAACGGCAACTGATTCTACGCCTTCAAGAGATGTAAGGGCTTTCTCTACACGAGATACACACGAAGCACAGGTCATACCCTCAATATTGATTATTCTTTCTTCCATCTTACTCATACTACATTATCTTAAATAATATAACTAACGCGTGGTTTAAAAATTAAAGTATTTATCAAAAATGAGAAAGAAAAAAACTATGCTGAAGAAGCAGTATAACCAACTTCATTAACAGCATTAATCAGATCTTCTTCTGAAGCTTTTCCAGGTTTGATCTTTACTTCAGCACTATTTGTGTTATGATCAGCTTTAGCTTCCTTCACTCCTTTAACGGAAAGAAGAGCATTTTTCACAGTCATTTCACAGTGACCGCAAGTCATACCTTCAACTTTGATTGTTATTGTATCCATTTGAACCTAAGAGAACTAAACAGATTTGGTATAATAAATGAGTGGTTTAAATTTTAAAGTGAAAGAACACAAGAAATAATTTTACTATAAAGGTTAAAATAATAGGAATTAGAAACTTACTAAATAATCAATGCTGTAAAACCTAAGGCAATAAGCATGGTTTGAATTTTTTTAACATCAATTTTTAGAGGATTGATAATAACTTTAGCATTGTGATTATCAACATCACAATCAACAGATTCTACACCTAACATACGTTCAAGAGACTGCTGAATTTTCAAAGCGCAATTCTTGCAATGAATATTAGGTATATCAAATTCTACTACTGTTGCCATTTCCCTCTAGGTAAATATGATGAAGAGAGAATATTAAGCTAGCTATATAACAAAAAAAACAAGGATTTCAGATTGATTTTATTTTAGTTAATCTAATGTAAAATGCTATGTTATTTAGGATAGAGAAAACTAATCTTTATAAGAGAAAGCTTGTTCTAGACTTCCCGAAAATAAATTCAGGAATTGTGTTATTCTCTTTTCTTGTGGTACTCCTTCTTCATCCATTTCTCCTTTCAAGATTTGGATAATGCAGAACTTCCCTCTCTACAACCTTCATCTGATTAGTTTTTTTCTTTTCTTTTTTTTTGATAAATAGAGGGTGTCACTGTTAAAATCTCTAAAAGCACTAACGTGTTTTATTCAAAAAGAATCAAAGAAAGATGAAAAATAGAAAATTAAGGATAGAGAAGATCAGTCTTCATAGGGTTCGAAATCGCTTTTCTCTGCACCGCATTCTGGACATACCCAGTCATCAGGTATATTTTCAAAAGCAGTTCCAGGCTCTATTCCTTCATCTGGGTCTCCAATTGCTGGATCATAGACATATCCGCACAATACACAAATCCATTTACCACTCATTTGTATTTCCTCAAGGATTTAGTTAGTTTTTTGCTGAAAGCTATTTATATTTTCCTCTTTAGCATTTTAATTTATGTCATTCCCTTTGCAAGTATCTCCTGAAGCTGTTCTAAGGTTATTGTGCTGAAATCCCAATCGAAATCCTCATTGTTCATGAAAAAATTAGACAGATTTTTCATATCAACTACTCTTTTTCTAGAATCTTCTATGATGAGTTGATAGCTAGTCCAGAATCCACAAGCTGGACAAAAGAATTCTGGATTTCTCTTAATGTCTTTCTTTATGTTTATGAGAAAATTTGTTAAGTCTTCAACTTCTTTCATATAGTATCTATCCACTTCTTCTGACTTATGTTGTCCTGTTTTTGAGTCAACATAATGATCTATCTCAATAATCCAAAGATTCCACATTAGATATTCCTTCGAAAGACAAATATGCGAATTTTAATGATTCATTCATTAAATAGCAATCATCTGTAAATATAATTTTCAAATTAATTTATAAAATCGTGAAAAATGATTGAAATCAGAGAATCAAACTAATCAATTTCTTCAAGCTCATTTTCTGATTCATCGTCAGATTCTTCCTCAGTATTCTCAACAGATTCTTTTTCTTGTTTTTCCATTTTCTCTTCTGCTTCATCTTCTGTTTCTGCGTCTGCGCTTTCTACTTCTTCCGCTTCTTCTGCTTCATCTTCTTCTGTGTCTAGTTCTTCCATTTGTATTTGTTCTGATTCCTCTTCTATTACTTCGTCGAGTTCTTCTTCCGATTCATCTAAAAGCTCATCCGGTAGCTCTTCTTTATCTTCTATTTCTTCTTTTTCTTCTATTACCTCATCTGGTACTTCTGTTGACTTTTCTACAAATTCTTCTTCTGGCTCTTCTTCTAGTTCTTCATCAAGCTCTTCTATCAGCTGTTCCAAGGTTTCTTCTTCAAGCTCTTCCTCTAGATCCTCTTCAAGTTCATCTACAAGTTGCTCTAAAGATTCCTCTTCAAGCTCTTCTTGAAGTTCATCCACAGTTTCTTCCTTAAGTTCTTCCTCTAGCTTCATTTCAGATTCTTCTTCAGGTTCTTCTTCAATTTCTTTCATTTCTCCCTCTGTTTCAATCCCTTCTAAATCTGCAAATTGAATAGATTCTTCTAGTTCGTTAACTGCTTTTTCAAGCTCTAAAATGTCATCGTCAATGTCAGTTTTAATTTTCTCTTCTGTAGCCTTTTCTTCGATTACTTCGATTTCTTCATCAATGTCTACTGTTTCTACTTTTTCAAGCTGAGTTTCTATCTCTTGCTTTTCTATTGCTGGGATTGTTTCCGTTTCTCTATAATCTTGGGGTTCTGGTTTAAAGAAATAATCTTCTACTAACTTATTTAGAGACTTCTGATGCTCATCTTTTTCTAAATTGGGAGTTAAATCTGGTAGCTTGGTAGTTAATATATCTACAAATTTCTCGAATTGCAGTTTTAACTCAAAAGTGATTTTTTCAGCGATAGCAACAATTAGATATTCATTAATTGATCCTATCAGTAATTCTTTTCCTTCTTCTTTCACTTCATTTAGCAATACTTCTTCTTCAAGAACACTTTTCGAATACATGTTGACTGCAGCAACTACTGTTGGAACTAAAGAAGCAGCATTATCTTCTTCATGTTCTGTTATGTACCTGTATTTTATTACTGCTGTATCAGCTTCTACAATAGCAACGCCATGCAGAATAGATTCAACTTGTTTAGGACTTTTAATAAACTTAAAACCTTCATATTTCTGCAGCACTTCTGTCATTCGATTAGCATCAGCAAAACCCTTTACTTTCAGATCTTGTATTTCATCAAATTCTTTGCGTTTTTCCTTTTCCACTTGTTTCAATAATCTATTTGCTTCCTTTTGCATCTGTTTGTAGTTAAATTTACTAGCAAGATCATGAGCTTTTATGATATCCTCAATAGCTTTTTCTTTCTTCCCTCCTTGTGCAAGAAGCATTCCTTTCAGCAAATGGAGATCGCACATTAATCTAGGTATGAATTGCTCTTCTGATATATATGCAAGGTTATTCAAGTAACTAAGAATAGATGAGTAATCAGCTAGTTCCTTTGTTTGGTTAAATCGTTCTAAAAAGATATTTGCTAACTGTAATTGAGTCTTGATAAGAAGCTCAATATTCTGAAGTTCAGCTGCTCTTTTGTTAGCTTGTTCTAAAAAATCTATAGCGGAATCAGTTTGGTTTTTTCTCAAGTTTAACAAGCCATTAAAATACAAAATATTGGGTTGTTTTCGTATTTCACCTGTAGTATCTATTCTTTCTTGACTTATCTGTAGAAAGGATTCAGCTTTATCCAAATCATTTTTCACAATTGAAATCCATGCGGAAAGTAAATATGGTTCAATTAATTGGAGGTTATGTTTTTTATCTAGTAAGAGGGAAGTCTCTAACATATCTTCGGCTGATTTAGTTCTGTTAAGAAGAATGTTGAGTTCTGTTATATTAATTGCACTTATAGCTTGAGCTCGGGGATTTCCTGAAACAAGCTCATATATTTGCTCAAGAAGTTTAATTGAACGTTCATAATCTCCTCTAGCCAATTCAAGTTTTGCTGAATTATTAAGCAAGCTTGCCCTGTCAGCAGCTAAACCAGTCTCATCAGCGGGCAGAATAGCTGCGCTCATCATTTTCTGAGCTTTACGAAATTCTCCCTTGTTAATTAATACGGTTGTAATCAGATTCAAAGCTACAGATTGAAAATATGGATCTTCCATCTTTACAGCAGATTGAAGAATCTTTCTTGCTAAAGCTTCTACTTTATCAAAATTACTTATCTGGAGATATGCTTGACATCCAAGAGTAAGAATCAATTGAGTGAAGAGTTTATTCTCTAGCTCGTTTGGATGCAAAGCTAGTAGTTGTTCAATTTCTTCAATAGTTGTTAAAGCCATAGTATAATTTTGCTCTCCATAAAGAAGCAAAAATTCCATACTTCCGGTTATAAATGAATTTCGGGGAAGATCAAGAGAATCAGCATATTTTTGTTGAAATTGTAGCTTCAAACTAACGATTTTGTTAGTCATGTTTAATCGTGAATAGGCATATGCTCTATAGATGAAATGCTCAGTTCGTGAAAAAGATTCTGTAAATTGAAGAACAGATTGAAAATCTCTTGTGCAGATTGATGAATCTAGTGCTAGATCTTTAAAATTCTCATCAACTTTCTGGTTCAAAGCATAATCGATGCACTCTTTTGTAAAAATCTTCAACGTATTACCTTTATTAACTTTAATTTTCTTTATAATACTATTTACTGCAATACTTTGAAATGCTTCTTTGTGACGTCTATCAAATGGAGCAAACATCTTAGGTTTTCCTCTTCAGTATTTTAAAGATCGGTTTTTTCTCATCCAAAGGATTATGATTTAAACTGTTGTTAATTTATAAGCTTACGATTATTAAACTTATTGAACTGTCTAAATTGTTTGAAACTTTCTAATACTCTTATCTTCTAAAAATGATGTTTTATCTAACACCTAAAAGTCCTAGAAATATTGCAATTATCACAGCCATTACAACATTTAATGTGGAAATTTAAATCAGATTTCCTTACTTATCTAATGTTTCTTCTATAAGTTCCTTCAATGGTTTACTGTGTGCAGCAACATTGGTTTCGAGATCGTAATAATCTGAATTCTTTATTGATTCAGCAATCCCCAAAGTAATCTCTGCGGCATGAGCCTTATCTTTTTCAGCACCTATGAGAATGCATTTTGATTCAATTGCTTTCAATTCCTCTTCTGTAACAAGGAATTTTCTCTTGGTTATCATGCTTTTACGAATTCTTTTCATGTTATAATTATCAAAATAACCAAAGTATTTCTTGATCTGGTCCTTTTGAGTTCTATCTAGATAGATATACTTGATGTAAAATTTAGCGATAGGTTTTAGTAAAAATCTCCAAACAGGAGGTGTTGCTAGGTACACAAATGGCCATGTAAAACTAGGTATTTCAAGTCTTAAAACAGGACCAATTAAATAAGTAATTCTAGGAGCAATGAATTTCATACTTAGAGCTCTTAAAATGATAGCTCCACCCATACTTGATGCTACCAAGAAATAGTCATCCAGCTTAAGAAAATCAATTACTTCTGCTATATCTTTCGCGAATCTATTTTCAGTATAATCAGGTTTTTTTCCGAGTTTTGCTGTATATTTTTCTCTTGTTTCGATAATGTAGATCTTATAATTCTTCTTCATTTCTAGCAAGAATTTATCATATGCTGAAGGTAAAGAGCCATATCCTGGAATTAAAACTAGAGTATCTCTTATCTCTCCTTCTGGTTCATAAAACAGAACTCTCAACTTTTCTTCTGCCACATCACCTACTTCCACATACATTGTTGTAGCAAATTTCTCAAACTCTGAGCTCATAGATGTCCTTGCGGATTAGTATTTTAAAAATTTATTCCTCATCTTATTGCTTTAACGTATCATAATCTTCTAGCTAGAAGGTCATAGTTTGTTTGATTACTAGTTCTTTTGCAGGAAAATCCTGTGTGATTGTTAATGTGAAATTTTCTTCTAATTCCTCTACTTCTGTTGTTGTAAATGCAAATTTAGCTGATAATTCTTCTTTTTCCATTGAAGCAGGAATAAAGGCAATGTGCATAATCCCTTTTGCAATTTCTATCAAATAACCAGTTACTGATGTTACATGTACTCGTTCATCACTATGATCTGTAACTTTAATTTCTAAATTCTGTAAGGGATAATTCGATTTGTTCTTGATTTGAAATATTATTTTCCATTGTTTATCTTCTTTCTTCTTATCCAAAAGTTCTAATTCAAATTCTGGTTCTTTCAAAATGATTTTGGATTTATTGCTTTGACTTCTGGGTTTGTAGATGGATTTTTTTTCCAATTCCTTAGGGTTGTTCAACCAGTTAACAATGGTTCTAATGAAAGAATACTTTACTACATTAATCAAATATGAAGATATTTCCAATTCTTCCTGCTTTTCTCTGATTGCTCCAATTACTTGTTCTCTGACACTAGTTTTAGTTTCATTAGAGTTTTCTTTTATTTCCTCTGTTAATTCTTCTACTGTTTTAACTAGCTTTTTGTAAATTACGAAATGTTTCTCAAATTGCTGGACATATTTTTTCCTGTTTTCTCCCTTCTTTGTATTCACAGCTCTGATTTTCTCACAAGATTTTGCGATTTTTTTATAATCCTCATTTTTAAACACATTATCTAGAACTAGTGAAAAAGAAGCAGAATCTTTACCAGAAGACATAGAATCAAATCCAAAATATATACTGAAGTAAGTATAAAAACCCACAAATCCTTAGATTAGAGTCTTTTAATTTGCCTTTTTTTCCTTTTCCACCAGTTTACAAATGAATAATTGTTCTCATCCCCTTGCATATCTATTGCATAATTGAGTAAAAGAGTACCCTTGGCTCTAATGAAATTACCATTTGGAACAGGAAAAATACTAGAAGGAATTGCTTTGTTTACAAATATATTTTGGTTAACTGAATGAAAATTATGTGTTAGGTTTCGAATATTCTTGCTGAAATGGATAATTTCCTTTCCAATATCCTTGTATGAATTGAGATCTTCAACAGCTGTGAGATAGTCTTTTCCTAGTGCAAGATAAACTAGATCGTATTGTGTTTGAGACAATTGCAATAAGCTTTCTCGGATTCTTAATCTCCTTGATATTTCTAGAATCTCTTCATCACTTCTGTTTGAAAAAGTACAATCATAAGGAGGTAACATATTAAATTCCTTAACAACACCAAATCCTGCTGAAATAACATAATAATCAACTACACATTTTTTTCGCAATAGATCTACAGCTTTGACAATAGCTTTAGCTTGACCACCAGCATATAATTTCCGAACTGATGTTAAGAAATTACTGAAATCTTGGACTTTTTTTTTCTCTTTTCACTAGTAGTTAAATCATCACAAGCTGGTTGATCTGGTTGTGAAACAACTTTAACTTTCCCACAAGAATTAATTATTAACGTTTTGAAGGAGTTTGCATAATTAGCTTTTTTCATAAAAATCCCATAATTACTTTCAATTAGGAGAGTAAACCATAAATATAATAAAAAAAATACTATATATACTCCTCAAATCTTATTAAACATTAATCCATTTTCAGGAAGCAACTTATGATAATAGAACAGATTAGAAATTCTCTTTCAGTGTTTAACAATTCCGAGAATAATATCCTGAAATTATACAATATGAACTTATGTAATTATTGCGGTGCATGCATCTTAGTTTGTCCAGAAAATGCTATAGAATATGGAGATGCAACTATAAACATTAATGAAAGTTGTACCAGATGTAGCAAATGTCTAGATATTTGTTCTCAAAATCAGAAAACTAGATATCAAACAAATTTAATTGAAAAGGAGAACAACGAGAAGATAGCAGAATATTATCCACCATTTAAGGAAATTCATATTGGGTCATTCATTAAACTTTACAATTGTAAATCAAAAAAAGAAGAAGTCTTTGAGCATTCCATGGTAGGTGGAACAACACTTTCTTTACTCGCTTGTGCACTAGAAGAAAAGCTAGTTGATGCAGTAGTTGTAACTGACTTTGCCAAAAAAGGACAATTTCCTGAAGCTAAAATCATCAGCGAGAAGAAGAAATTATATAGAACTGGCGGGAGTAGATATTTACCTACACTATCACTTCAAGTTCTAGAAAAAATTGAGAAAGATGAAACTATTAAATCTGTAGCAATAACTACTCTACCGTGTCAAGCTTATATGATAAAGAAATTAAGTATGCAAACAGAAACTAAGAAATTAACAAGAAAAATTAAATATGTTCTGACTCTTTTTTGTGGTAGTGGATTACCATCAAGAAAGGATGTTGAACTTTTTCTAATGAAACGAGATATTGAAACCGATTTGTCTCAAATTGAAGTTTATTCCCGTAAAATAAAGAAAATTTGGAGAATAAATCCTAAAGCTCAAAGGAGATATATTTACAGGGAACAGAGGGGTAAAAAGTATGAATTTTCGTCTTCAAAAATACTAAAATCAAAGACATTGCCTAATTGCAGTTCCATATGTCCAGACTATTGTGGTGTTCACTGTGATATAGCAATCGGAGGATCTGGAATAAGAAGAAACATAGCAGTTTCTAGAACAGAGATTGGAGAAAAACTAATCCAAAAAGCAATGAGTAAAAAACTTCTCACTGTGAAAAAACGTTTTTCGAAACTTAATAGGATAGTTATAAATTTCATGGGAAGAAGAAAAAGGTACGAACAAAGAGTGTTTTATACTAATCATTACATTGATTAAAAAATCGGATAATTGTTTTGCCGCAGGAATAAAAGTTAGAAGTATAATAAAACAAAATCCAGCAACTTTTCCTCATTAATCATTCCAAAAATATAAAAGTCTTAATCGAATCCTTTCATATGGAAATTTCATTTCAGGATTTAATTACAAAACTGAGAGAGATTAAAGCAATAGATTTTCCTCTTCAAAAAATAGTTACAATTACTGAAGATACAATGTTTCTTGATATTCTTTCTATTATAGTGGATCAAAAAGTTGCGATTCTAGAAGTTAAAAACCAAAAAAATAAAGTTCTTGGGTTTATAACTATGAAAGATTTTATTGTTCTATTTATTCCACAGCATTCAGACATTCATGCAGTTCTTTCTAGAAAACAAATGTTATCAAGCACTAGAGCATCAGATCTGGCTAAAACTCAGTTTCCAGTTGTTTATGATGATACACCTCTCAAAGAAATAGCAGAATTAATGGATAAATATGAAACAAATTTTCTACCAAGAGCTGTATCAAAGCAAGAGACTGAGATTATCGGTATAATCTTGCTAAAAGACTTAATTGCTAGGTGTGGAGAAGTAAAACAGCGATACAAAATTCTTTCTGAGGAGGAGGAAAATGGCGTCATCAATTGAGATAACGCAAATACTTCTGTTTATAGGAATAGGTCTTATAGCTGCTAGAATATTTGGTGAAATATTTGAAAGATTGAAATTGTCTTCAATTGTTGGAGAATTACTTGCAGGTATACTTATAGGAGGACCACTTTTTGGTTTAATAGGCATTGATATCTCTTTTTTCATGGATGCAGGAGCTCTACAGCAATTTTCACAAATAGGAATATTATTGCTTCTATTCATTGTTGGTTTAGACATTAATGTTAAAGATTTGCGAAAAATAGGGAAGCAAACCCTAACAATTTCTTTAACTGAAGTTTCTATGGCTCTTGTGGGAGGATTCTTAACTGGATACTATCTATTAAAATTTGAATATCAATCTGCAATATTTTTTGGTATATTGTTTACAGCAACCAGTATTGGAGTTACAGTTAGAACATTAAGTAGTATTGGTAAGCTTGATACAAAAGTAGGAAGAACCTTACTTTCAGTAGCTGTTTTTGATGATTTCCTAGCGTTGATTCTTGTCTTGGTTTTAGGAGGAACTCTTTTTCCTACCCCTGAAAGTAGACCACTTCTTAAAATTCTATATCTAGGAGCATTTATTGTCGGAGTAGTAATAATTATTCCACAACTATTAAAATTCGTGGAAAAGAGGTTTAATGTTTTTTCACGCTCTTCCACACCATATTTTTCTATTGGAATGATTTTTGCAGTTTTGGTTATTTTGGCATTTTTTGCAGGCTATCTTGGATTTTCTGGAGCTATTATTGCATTTATTTTTGGTCTATCTATACAACAAAATACAATAATTGTTAAAGAAATAAAAGAGACATTTGTAAAGATAGGCGAAGCTGTTTTTATTCCTCTATTCTTTTTCACGGTAGGGGCAACTTTTCAACTAGATTGGGGGATTTTCACTTTAGCAAATTTACTTATCATTCCTTTAGCTATCGGTTCTAAAGCTCTTGGAGCATTTACTGGAACAGCGTTGGCAGGTTTTGATCTGAAGTCTTCAGGGCAAGTTGCGGTAGGTATGATGCCAAGAGCTGAAATAGTGATTGTAATAGCAGAAATAGGTCTATTGAATGGGATTTTTAGTCAAGAAGTTTTTTCAATGGCAATTCTACTTGTTTTAACAACTGTATTATTAACGCCAATGGCTTTGAGATTTGTCTTCAGACAAAAACAGAAGGTACCATCCGAAGATGAGGAAGAACAGCAACCTGAAGGTAAAAAAGGAATATCAGAGTGACTTCTATCCTTCTTCTTTGTCCTTGTATTCTTTCTTAAAAAAGCACCTAGTTCAAATTATATGCAAATTAACCAAAGGGTACTACCAGGTCATCAAAGAGGAAAGTACGTACTTGATATATTTACTCATCATCTTTTTTGAATAAATAACGAGTTGTAAAATGGTTTATTAGCTCTTTAGCAGCTTCATAATCAAGTGACAAATCAGAACCCCATATCGATTTAGCTCGTTCGAGTTTTCCAACTAATAAACCTAATTTTATTCCGGTTACTGTATTCCTTGTGAATAATTCATTACCTTGGAAATAGATTACTCCATATTCTTGTCGTAATTTTCCATAAACTTGGCAGATATTACTGAATTCCTCTCTTATTTTATCCAATGAATCATGAAGGCTATTCATTTGTTTAAGTTCCTCGAAATCAATTTCATTCAAAAAGTTGAAATAAACTATAAGTTCATCTATAATGAATTCAAGGTCATCAAAGTTTTGAGCGAATTTATCAGGAATTAATAAGTAGTTCTTAGTTTTTCTCTTCATTAAGCATAACCTCAGATTTTGTTCAATGATTCAAGAGCTTTTCCTAATGCAACAATTGCAAAATAATCATCTTCATACTCACGTAGAAGTTTCTTTTGTTCTTTGATTTTTTTCTTGGTCTCAATGATATCATCTGCAATTATCTTACTTCGGAAATCTATCATTTTCATGTTGAAAAACGACAATAATTTATCCCAGAAAGTGAAATTATCATAATCTGTAAAACTAACAAGAAAATCCTCAATTCTAGACATAATGCTGTCAGCATCTACATTCTTCTTTGATGCCAAATCAGCAATTTTGCTCTTCTGTTTAAAGTTCAATTCATACTTTACGTATTTTCTATCGTTGGATGAATTCATCTGATCACCATAATTATGTTCATATCTTTCTTCTATTTACAAGAGTGTCAACAGCTGTTAATGACATAACTTCTAAAGTTTTAGCAATTGTAACATCATCATTGAAAGATGGATCTAATCCTGCAACTCCATTAGCATACAATACTTCGTATACTATTATCTTTTCATTATCTGAAGAAGAAAGTACTTCAACCAATTTTAACTCAAATGAAATTACTGAATGAATATAAACTGGGACTTCAATTTCTTGACCTTTCTTCAAAGATTTCTCCTGTAATCTAACGTTTGTAAGAACTGCTATTAATATTCGATCTTCTCCCTTTCGAAGTACATTTAGAGATAGTTCTTCTGGAATTTCATCACAGTCCAAGCTTAATAAAAATCTGTTATTTTTCATAGGAAAATATTTGGTTAATATATGAAAGGATTGAACCTCTAAGTTTCCACTTATTCCCAATATAGGCGTCATAGAAACTAGGTGTTTTGAAAGCTCCGGAGGTAGTTCTAGATTTTCAAACATACTTCATCTTTTTATTATTACATTTAAGAAAGTTGCCTTATGAAAAAAAACCACTAGGACTTTCGAATAAGTTAAATGTATTATCTCAATCTAATATTTATGGAAGAAATCACATTTCAGGAATTTCTGATTAAATCTGGTCAAATGTTAGAAAAATACAGGTCAAATATAGATCATTTGAAAATAATAAGAGATGGTATTGAGAAAATATTCTTTAGTCCAGAGGAAATGGTAGCTTATTTCTATGCAAACAAAAGTGAATATTTCACATGGCAAAAAACGCAAGATTCCATAATAACATTGGAAGAAGCATACAATGAGTTAGTTGAAAACATGATGGATGCAAGAGGAGAACCTGAAATATTCAAATATCACCTGAGAGACAATCGAATTCCAGTATTAGTATACCCTGAGAATAATGAAGTAGATATCGAAGATGACGAGGAAGGAGAAGAATTAATTCTTGAGGAAATTTCTGAAGAAAATGAAAATGAAATGGAAGAGGAATTAGAAAAAGAAACGAAAGAAGAATAACACAGATTGTTAGAAAATTAACTTCTGATTCTATTAATCAGATCTGTAAGAATCCTTCCAGTAATTCCCCAAATTTTGAAGTTGCTGAATTTGTAATAAGGCAAGAAAAAGCCATCAAAATTTCCTTTTAAGTAATTTTCTGGTTTCAACAACTCTTCTAAAGGAGCAAAAAAACAATGTTCTACCTCT
>JAGLRO010000172.1 GCA_023136245.1 Candidatus Heimdallarchaeota archaeon | reverse complement strand
GAAATTCGATTGATTCTGTTTTTGTTAATAGATAAATCTTCTTTTCTTGTTTAAGTTGACTCACTTCTGAAATAACATATTGTAACATCTTTTGTAGTAATTTCTCTACTAGTACGTCATCTATATCTTTGCGGAGTCTACTTTTATCGCTTTTAGTTCCTCTAAATGGAATTAATATGCTAATACTCATATTTTTTCCCTTCTAATTGTTTTGTTAATTTTAACATTAGTTTAGGGTCATCGATTAGGGGTCTTGCCAAAGATGCTGCAACAGCTCCAGCTTTTAACATTTCTTTAACATTTTCTATACTGATTACTGAATTGTTCCCGATGATAGGAATATTTGTTGATTTTGCAAAATCATTAATCAATTGAATGTCTGATTTGTTTTCTCCAGGAATCATTGCATCAATATGTAAGAACTGAATTTCAAACGTTTCTAGAAGATCAACAAGTTTATCTCTATTCTTTATTGTGATTCCTCTTAATTTGATTCCAAGTTTCTCTGGTTCCAAGATCGTGTGAAGGGTTTGAAGTAAATTCTCTAGTATCTTCAATTCTTGAACAATATCCTGTCCTCCACCGATTTCTAAAATTTCCTTTTGTCTACAATGTACATTCAGTTCAATAAAATCGACCTTTTCAACAAGTAATGATAACCAAAGTTTGCTGATCTCATCTATTTTTATTAGTCGGACATTTGCAGCAATGATTTGTTGAGTATTTTTTTTTCTTAAAAACAGATTATTTTCTGACCATTTCTTGAGTTCTTCAACTTCAAAAGGAGTAAGAAACTCTTTTCTTCCTCTTTCGATAACTTGTTGAGTTGCTTGTATGTTAGCATAATCGATTGAATATCCTCCCAAGATTACCATCCCCGCATCAAAATCTAGCATTTGTTGGCAGAAATCATTATTTGCAATTCCTGCAATTGCTGATTGCACTATTGGTGGATTAACACGAAAGCGATTCTTCATCATTTATTTTTACTCCATTTCAAAATAAATTCTGCAAGTTGCTTTGCATTTTCTGTATCTTTGAAAAGGATATTTTTTCTTAGAACCTCTATACCGGTTTGTTTAGTGATTTTACTGTCTATATTCTTCTCTGTTTCATCAATTATAATTGCACTACATAAATCTCTGTAAATATCAGCAACTCCCTTTGAAGAAGTTTCCATTCCAAGTGCTTTCATCAGTTTTCCTGTGGGACCACTAACAGGTTTGTTACCTATAATAGGGCTAACTGCGATGCATTTTTTCCGATTCTCAATTAGACATTTTCTTATTGGTTCCATTTTTATTATTGGACCAATGCTAGTTATTGGATTACTAGGTCCTATTACTATTAAATCGGATTTTTTTATGGTTTCTAGAACAACAAGAGGAACAATAGCATTTTCAATTCCTTTGATATATACATCATCAATCTCTACATCTCCCCTTCTCTTTACCCAAAATTCCTGAAAATGAATATCTTCCCTTTTTTTTGTTATAATTCTTGTTTCTATATGAGTATCACTGCATGGAAATATATTTGCTTTGATATTCAATCTCTCTGTTAACTCTCGTGTTATTTCAGAAAGATTCAAACCACTTTGAATTCTGCTTGTTCTAAAAAGATGTACTCCTAAATCTCTATCTCCTAGATGAAACCAACTCTCCATTCCTAATTTATCTAGAAATGAAATGGTGTTAAATGTATCATCTTTAATTCCCCAATATTTCTGATAGTCCAATAAGTCACTGAAAAGATATAGAATGGTATCAATGTCTGGAGAAATATAGAGACCATGGAACCAGAAATCATCCCCTGAATTAGCAACTATTGCCATTTCATTATCTCTAATTAATTTTCTAAAACCTTGTATTAACTTCGGGGTTCCAGTACCTCCTGATAGGAATGTTATCATTTAGACCCTTATCTCATCTGTTCTTTAGTATTACTTTTTCTTTTTGGTTTTGGCTTTTGTAGATGTCTTTGGTTTAGCTTCCGCTTTTACCTTTGCTGTAGTCTTTGCTTTTGGCTTTGTTGCAGCTTTTGGCTTTACTGTAGTCTTTGCTTTTGGCTTTGTTGCAGCTTTTGGCTTT
>JAGLRO010000171.1 GCA_023136245.1 Candidatus Heimdallarchaeota archaeon | reverse complement strand
TGAAATCGCTTTTTGAGTCTGGTTGACTTCAACAAGTTCAACATTCAAATCCTCAAAGAATTTCTTTAGATTATTATCCCATTTTGCAAAACGAAATACTGTAACTCGTTGATCTTTATGTAAATCTCGTAATTCTGCAGGCGTTCCTTCAGCAATTAGCTTACCTCTGTTAATAATTCCGATTCTTGATGAGAGTATTTCAGCTTCAAATAAATTATGAGTACAAATGAAAAATGTTCTGTGTTCTATTTTTGCAAGTTTCAGAATCTGTTCTCTAACTATTTTAGCTGATTCAGGTGCTAAAGATGCAGTTGGTTCATCTAGAAAAATGATTTTAGGGTCATGAAACATTGCTCTAGCAATTGCTACTTTCTGTTTCATACCTTTGGAGAGAACACCTGCTGGTTCATCTATCTTTTCCGATATTTCAAACAAATCAATGATCTCTTCAATTCTTGGTTTAACTTCTTCTTTTGGTACATCATACAAATCTGCAATAAATTCCAGGTTCCGACGAACAGTCAATCGTTCATATAAAGCTGGAGTCTCTGTTAATAAACCAACATTACTCCTTATCTCCTGAGCATTTTTAATAATGTCTAAACCTAGAACTGATGCTTTTCCTTCTGTTGGACGAAGAAGACCTGCTAATAATCTAACACTAGTAGTTTTGCCTGCTCCATTAGGACCTAATAAACTATAGATTTCTGATTCTTCTATTGCTAAATCTAAGGTATCTACAGCTCGAAGAAATGTCTCCTTTGTTTCGTAATCTTTTGATAATTCTACAGTTTCGACAGCTAACATTTTTCCACTTGAATTAAGGAGAAAAATGACTGTTTTAAATATTTTCAAAGATTCCAATGGTAGAATCAATCAAATAGATTTTTTATGATGGAAATTACTTCCCATATTTCTGCATAAGTGTTGTAGAGAGCTGACGGAGTGATACGAACAATGTTAGGAGGACGGAAATCATGTACTACATTTTTCTTTAGTAATTCTTCATGTATTTTGTATGCTTCTTTGTGTTCTAAAGCAACATGTCCACCTCTTCTTTCCTCTTCTCGTGGAGTTCCAACTGAAAAAATGTAAGGTTCCTTAGAAAGCAATTCATCAACAAGGAAAATCATGTAGGAAGTCATCTTCAATGATTTTTCTCTTATTTCATCTATTCCAGCTTCTAATATGAGATCTAATGCTCCTTCAAGTGCCGCTGAACCTAAAATTGATGGTGATGATATCTGCCACCCTCCTGCATTTTTCGCTTGTTCGAAATGTAGATTCATCTCAAATTGTTTCTCTTTCACATATCCAAACCAACCAGATAAAGCAGCTTCTTTGTTGAAATGTTTCTCATTGACATAAAGAAAAGCACTCGCACCAGGTCCAGCATTCAGATATTTGTAACTACACCAGATTGCAAAATCAACCCCCCATTCATCAAAATAATGAGGAACTACTCCAACTGAATGAGAACAATCCCATCCGATTAATATTCCTCTTTTATGAGCTTCTTCAGTTAAGTATTTCATATCTAAGAGTTGTCCACTTCTAAACAGAGCTGAAGGTAACAGAATTATAGCTATTTCTTCTGTCATCGCATCTATTATTGTTTCTTCTTCTAGAAACCTACCATTCTCGCTTTCAACTAAAATTAAATTCTCTTTAGGATCTAATCCCTTCAGCTTAACTTGACTTTGAAGAGCATAAATATCTGTGGGAAAATTCAATACATCTGCTAATATCTTAGTTTTCTTACCTACTGGTTCATAAAATGTGCTAATTAGTGAATGAATGTTGATGGTTGTTGTTCCCGTTGCAATAACTTCTGAAGGTTTCGCACCAACTAGAGAAGCAGCTTTCTCACCTAATTTTTCCGCAAAGAAGAACCATGGTTGTTCGATATTGACCCATCCCTTAACTCCTACAGTTTTCCATTCTTCTAAAACTCGTAAGAGCGTTTTTTCTCCCTTCTTAGGTAATAATCCTAAAGAATTTCCGTTCATGTAGATAGTATTCTCTGGTATATAGAACTTTGAAGGAAAATCAGCTAAAGGATCATCATTATCCAATTTTTTTGCTAAAGCTTCACCAACTTCGAATTCATTTTCCATAAGATTTCAATACAAAGAAAAAGATAAAGTAAATATGTTTTGTGCACTCACATTTTCAATGAACATTCAATTCTTTGATTCATTCAATTTTTGTAATTTGTAAAAACTAAAATAGGTTTCACGACATCTCTGGATTATGCTTCAAAAGAGAATGTTATTTATACTTTTTATACTTGTTATACCATTTTCTATGATATCTATTCTTGGAGGTTTTTCAGAAGCATATTTTGGCTCCCAAGAGAATTCAGTGGTAAATAATATTGAGCAACAATCAACAGATTTTATTGTTCAAGATGTTGATTCAGGTTCTTCTTCTCATCTTAAAGATTTTAGAGGTAAAGTGGTTGTTCTCGATTTGTTTGCCACTTGGTGTGCTCCATGTAAGGTAGCTATACCCTATTTAAGAGAGATTTATACAGAGTATTCCAATAATGATGTTCAGATTATCTCGATAGATATAGATTTTTCTGAATCACAATCCCTCGTCTCTCAATTTCGTAAAGATGAGGGAATGGATTGGATTGTGAGTCTCGATTCAGATGGTTCGATTAATAGTGCTTATGGTACGGATACCATTCCTACTTTCTATATCATTGACCAACAAGGAGAAATTCGATGGAGTGATACAGGTTTTTCCGTTGAAGAAACTTGGTCAGAAATGGATAACAGAATAAAGAATCTAGTAGATAATTATTCAGGAAATAATCAAGGCTCAACAACAACTTCACGAGTATTTATCATAATTGCTGAAGTTATTGCTGGAATTACTGGAGTTATAGGAGTTGTTTATTTTACGAATAGAATTCGTTCTACTCTAGCTATTAAGAAATGTATGAACTGCAAACTGGACGCAAGAAGTAAATGCTCAAAATGTGGAGCATTCATATGTTCAAATTGTTCAGTAAATGGTTGTCCTAAATGTGGAAGTAGACAATTCGTAAGATTATAACTTTTCAGAAAAACGTTTGAACAGTCTTAAGAAGCTTGTTTCAGATAATTCCATGTATATCCTTCTTGTTGTTTGATAATCTCTTCAGGTGTTCCTGTAGCTACTAAATATCCTCCATGTCTGGTTCCACCTTCAGGACCTAAATCTATAATTCTATCAGCATTTTTGATAATGTCCATATTATGATCAATAACAACAATAGAGTTTCCTTCATCAGCTAAACGATGCAGAATATTAACAAGTTTTTCAATGTCATAGAAATGCAATCCTTGAGAAGGTTCATCTAGCATGTAGATAC
>JAGLRO010000170.1 GCA_023136245.1 Candidatus Heimdallarchaeota archaeon | reverse complement strand
CTTGGCTAGTATTTTTGCATAGGATCTGATATGTTCTCCCCTAATTCGTTCTTCAGAAGGTAACATTTTTTCATTACAAGGAACTTCAACTCCTGCATCTACAACCCCCTTTAGAGTTGCAAAAATCTTTGTACCAGAGTGAGCTGAATGAGTTCCAATATCTAAGATCGCTTCCTTGATTTTGGCTTTCACTGCTTTCTTTCCAGCTAAATATCCTGTTAAGTATGCTGCTGGAAGGTTTGAAGTTGCTACATCCCAGCCAAATTTTTTCAAATCATTTGATTGAATTTGTAAAAATGTTTTATCTCCACCAATTTTTGATTCAACGAATTGAACCAAAATGTGTTTATTAGATGGACGTGCAACGAACCTTATCTTTCCTGATTTCAATAATCTTTTGCGTTGATGATAATCAGTTTTCATTTCTCTTCGTCTTCTAAAAGGAACTCTGTACAAAGGTCCATGTTTTCTGATCTTTTGTTGTAATTTTCTTTTCTTTCTTACACCTTTTTTTCTTCTACTTGACATAATATTACCTCATCATAATTCAGGAAGACGCTTCTTAGCCAATCCATTTTCCACTATATAGGTGCGTAGATATCTAACTGATCGGAAAAGACCACCTTTAGCTTGAAGGTAAAGTTTTCGATAATTTATTGTATCAATATAACCTTCATCTCTCAATTGTTGCAAGAATTTTCTTTGAACTCGGATTTTACTTATCCATCTACTTTTGCTTGGAAGACGTGAGTATTTTGGTCCCTTTCTGCTCCCAGGTCCAATCCTTTGTCCTCTCTTCTTCTGCTTAGCAACAGCTCTAGCACGTCCTCTACTAACACCTTGTACTCTTCGCTTCTTGATGTCACCGTCATCAATATGACGACGAACATCTTCTCTTGTAATAGCTAATGCAACATCATCAACACTATCAGGATCAATTTTTACTCTATTGACTCCTACTTTCAGTATTTTTGCAGCTATTCTTCTTTGTGTTTTTACGTCCATAAACAAACCTCAAATCTGTCTATTATTAGGGAGAATCATCTACCGATTCATTTTATTCTTCTACATCTAAATCTTCATCAAGTTCAAATTCATCTTCGAACTCTCCTTCAATATCTTCATCTAGTAGTTCATATTCTTCCTCTAACATCGCATCTTCCAACATATCGGTGATTTCTTCTATTCGAGCGGGTGGATTCAGGACTTTTAGACCGAGATCTGAAGCATTGTCAAGAATTAGCTGTCTTTTTCTTCCTCCCACAGTATGCTTTATCATAACTGCTTCTGTTTCTTTATCAATTTCTTCAAGATCATAAATATTAGCAACATGAACTACTTGATAACCCGAAGGATGTAAACCTCTGACAGCTTTAGGACTACGATAACCTATATTGACCATTGAAGGAACACCTTTACGTTTTTCTTTCATCTTGTTATCAATACCTTTGGGTTTTCTCCAACTCTTCTTTAATCTTTTATATCGCCAGCTTTCTTGTCTGACGAACTTAGGTCTCCTAGCGCTAATTTCTTTACGCTTTTTTAGTAGTTTCTTCTTTTCAGCTATCATTGGTACTCACTATAGAATGTTACCTTTACATTGTAGTATGCTATCTTTTTACTGGAGTTTTTAATACTTTTTATTGTTAAGAAGTTTATTATAGCAAAAAAAATGGTAATGACCACTAAATCAAAAAATAATGTAAAAGTAATAATTGGAAAAAAAAGCAGGATTAATTGTTATTTATCCCACTGCCAAACTCCATCCATAAAAGTCTCAGGATCCTTCTTTCGTTTTCCTCTTAATCGACAAGCTTCTTGCATATTTGCTGTTGTTTGTCCTACAGCTTCTTTATCGATTCCTTCAATGATTACATCGTCTTTTTGCACCTTAACGCTAGTATCATCACCAACAATTGGAACGATAATATTTTTGCGACCTCCGTAGAGATTCTTTATTGTTACTAATTTGTTTTTGTTGTCAGGTTCTACTGTGATTGGAAAATGGCTGTAGATTATCTTTGATTTGTATGTATAACCTTCAGTTACACCAACAATCATGTTATTTATATAACCAACTATTGCAAGTGTTTTTGCTTTTCTCTTTTTGTTTATATAAAATGCTTTAATGTTTATTTTATTCCGCATTTTCTTTATCTGTACATCAATATCTTCAAAGTTTTTAGAGAGAGTACCTTTAGGTCCCTCTATGGTTACTACCTTGTTTTTTATGTTTATTTTCAGATTTTCAGGCAGTCCAATATCTCTTTCTATATATAATTGTTTCATCTAATCACCTAGTAGATATATGCTAGTAATCGTCCGCCTGTCCCCTTCTCCTTGGCATCATCGTGAGACATCACACCATCAGGAGTTGTAACAATTAATATTCCAAATCCTCTTGCTGGAAGATACTTTCTCTCTTCATCCTCAAATTTATCCTTCTTCACTGGGAAACGGGGTTTAATAACTCCACATTTGTTTATTCTTCCAAGCAACTGTATTTCAAACATCCCACCTCTGTGGTTTTCGATATATTCTAGTTCTCCAAGATAACCTGCTCGTTGGGCGGTTCTCAATACATTTGCTATAGTTTTACTAGCTGGTTTTACAGTGACGGTTTTCTTTCCTGTTTTCTCAGCATTGAAAATAGTTGTTAGTGTATCTGCTAATGTATCCATTTGCATTTGTTTTACCTCCTTATCCTCCTCTACTTCCGGTTTTCTTGAAACCAATCTTTGTGTAAACTTCTCTAATGCACCTTCTGCAGATATTTAAACCACCGCGTCTAATAACAGCTTTATGTGTTCCACAACGCTTGCATTTTCTTGATCCTTTTCCATATTTGATTTCTCTTCTTTCTTGCATTTCCGTCACCTAGTTTATTGTTACATCGAATTCTATTCTAATGAATTCCATAGCTTCTTCAGGAGTTAACAAATGCTTCTTTGGAATTCTGGTTCTTTTATGTTTTCTATACTTTAATCTGTACCCAGGTCTTTCTAATTTTACAATAACATTGAAACCTATTGTTCCTAGCACAGGATCAAAAGGAGCATCTTCAATATCCACGTGTTCATTAATTCCAAAGGCAAAATTACCTTGTTGATCAAAAGAACTTTCTTTGATAATATAATCATATGCGTAGAGAAGACGTTTTAACATGATTTTTGCTTCTTCTCCCCTCATTGTTATCATTGCTGCAATAGGTTCTCCTTTTCTAATAGCAAAACCTCTAACTGTTTCTTTCGCAAACCGTTCAACAGGCTCGCAGTTTGAGATTTGTCTTAGAATCTCTTTAGCTCTTTCAAAACGAGGTCCAGATTCACCCACACAAGCATTAATTATTAATGCAGCTAATCTTGGTTTTTTCATTGGGTTTTTTTCCCATTCTTCTGCAAATTGAGGAGTCACAGGTTGTTTTTCAACTACTTCATCACTCATCGATTTTCACCTTCTTTTTATCCTCAATAGTTATACTTGGGGAATCATTCCCTATTACAAAGATATATCTGAACAGAGTTACTAGCTCTTCACCATCTGAGGTTTTCAGAGTGACTGTTTTTGATGGGCTTCTTCCATGAGTACTTATTTCCTCAATGGTTCCATGTCTACCCATCCATCTTCCACTGGTTACAAATCCGTAATTACCAATTTTCAACTCATATCTTTCTAGAATCTCTTGATCAGGAATCGAAATTTTTATTGTATCATGAGTAGAATATTTTGAAGAAGTTGCATCTTCAGATGGTAGTAAGATATTTCTTCCATCATGAAGATTTAGTTGAGTTAAACCGTTTTTGATTGTAGTTTTATCCTTAATCTGACATAGCTTTACACTGGTTTCCTTTTCTGTTATTGGAATAACTCTTAGACCTTTTTTAGCTAGATAAATCATCCTATAGTTTTCCTTTATTTTTGGAAAAGAAATAACATCCATGAATCCAAGTGGGTATTTTCTATTTGTTCTAACTCTACCATCAACAACAACGTTACGTTCAAAGAGAATTTTTTTGACTTCACTCATATTTCTTGCAAAGCGAAACATATCTCGAAGCAAAATAGTCACAGGAATGCAATCATGTGCTGCATGAGGACCCGGATAAGGTTTTACTGTATAGGTAAATGCCTTTTTGTGTATAGGTATGTGTTTTGATACTACATATCTTTTTAGATGTTTTTTTCCTCCACCTTTAGTCATGTTGAATCCTCCTTATCTTCTTTTTCTGAAGCTTTTTCAGCTTCTTCTTCATCTTCCTCAAAAGGAGTTTCCTCTAATTCCTCAAACTCTTCAAAAAAATCTTCTTCTTCGACATCTTCAAAATCCTCTTTTGTTTCTTCAAACTCCTCTTCATCAATCAATTCTTCAGTTAGTTCTTCTTCAGTAATATCTCTTTTTGAGCGTCGTTGAATCATTTCTCGACGTTTTTTATCTCTCAGATTTAAAGAAGTAATGACTACATTACTTGGATGTACTGGAAAACTAACAATAGTCCCATCAGCTTTTTCCTTACTATGTCCTTCAATATGAATGGAGTATTGTTGAGGAATAACTCTAATTATTTTTCCTTTAATTTCTTCATCTTCAGATCTGCTCTGAAAAACAATTACTTTATCATCTTTGTGCACTGGAAGACGACGAATTCCATACTTTTCTCTTAGTGCATGGGATAAGGGTGCTGTCATCCTTCTATTTCGAAGATGATAAGGAGCATTGAAATAATCCTTACGCTGTTTTCGGGGTTGTTTAGATTTAGATAATGGCATTTTATATCACTCCTAAACTATTATTGATGCTTGATGAGCAATTCTTGGCCACTTTTCTGCTGCTTCTTTTGCAACAGGACCACGTATTTCACTTCCAAGAGGATCACCGACTTCATTTGTTAGAACTACCGCATTTTCTTCAAATTGTATCCAATCTCCTGATCGTCTTCTATAAGCTAGTTTTTGTCTTACAACAATCGCTGGAAAAATCTGTTTTCTCCTTTGTGGTGAGCCTTGTTTTACAGAGACAATAACCATATCTGCAACTGATGCACGAGGAATACGATTGAGTCTTCCTTTGTAGTGTTTTACAGCTATAATCTGTACTATTCTTGCACCAGAATTATCTGTGCACCTTATTCTAGAACCAACCATTAGTCCCTTTGTGATATGAACCTGTGTCCTTCCGACTGTTTTCCTTTTTGCCATAATACCACCATCAATTTATTTGTTGAATTACCACAAAACTTACTGTTTTTGCAAGTGGTCTGCATTCAGCGGCTAAAACCATATCCCCTTCTTTTACATTCAAGCAAGGTGGATTATGTGCTGAAATTTTACCGTGAGCTCTTTCATATCTTCTATATTTCTTAACATATTTCAGATAATCTCTTCTCAAAACCACAGTGTTTCGCATTTTATCAGAAACAACTTTTCCTGTAAAAATCCTTCCTCTTACTGGAAGTTTACCATGAAAAGGGCATCTTAAATCATCACATTCTGTAGTAGGTGGTTCGACACCAGGAATACCGATATTCCGTACTTTACTCATTCTTTTTCACCTTAGCATTGCGTCTTCTACCCATGTTCACTTGCTTTTTTCAAAAATTACAAGTGAGCAATTTCGGCTCCAATTCCAAATATTGGAGTTAGACGTCTGATACCTGAACTATTTTCTTATTATAGTTCTTTTAATTTTTGACTATCTTTTCCACTCTCACATCTTTTTAATACTTTTCATTGTGAAGTTTTTAATAAAGAATTAAATTAGATAGATTATTATTAACAAAACTACCAATTCCTGAATTTCTTTTTTACTCGATTTTCAGGTTTACCTTTAATTATCCTTCCCTCAACAATTACTTTAGAACCATCTTCTAATTCAATTTCAAAAATCTGATTGTCCTTAGGAACCCAAATTGATTTGGCTTCAGTTCTGACTTTTAGAAGATTCGCTGTTTCATCTTCTATGATCCCTCTCACACCTTCAAATTCAATAGATGTACTTTTTTTTATGCTGACACTTGAACCATACAAGTCGGTTGCAAGTTTACTCCAAACATATTGTTTTCTGTTGGTTTTTTTCATATCTTTGTCCATCTAAATTTCATCTAATTCAGTCATAATAGTTAAAATTCTTGCAATGGCTTTTCTGTATTCCGCGATTTGACCTGGATTCTCAATTGATCCTCCAGAAGATAGTTCAGAACTAACTGTGAATAATTTTCGTTTATACTCTTCTAGCTTTTTCAACCTTTGATTTTTGTTCATTTTTCTTATTTCACTAGGTCTTATTAATGTCATTTATTTCACTTCTATTCGTCCTTCTTTTTTGCTTTCTTTGCTGTTGAAGTTTTTGCTTTTCGTTTGGGAGGTTCC
>JAGLRO010000017.1 GCA_023136245.1 Candidatus Heimdallarchaeota archaeon | reverse complement strand
TAAAAATCTTCTACACCTGATTCAGAGAATAACCGTATAATACCAATTAAATCTTGAAAATACTGCCATGCCCAAACATGCTGATTATTTGATGTTCTGTTTAATTTGAAAACATTGTTAGTCATCAATTCCTTTAATATAACATCCAATTGATACAATTGGGATAGTGTTCTTGCTGAATTAGATTCAGTTTTTTCATTCATTAGTGCATGAGCTAATGCATGAACGAGCATGACTCTTAATGTAAATTCTTGTTCTTTAGAAAGCTCATAGGAAGGTACAGAAAGATAGATTAAAGTTGGAAGTGAATTATAAACAGTTTCTTTTCCTGTAGGGAGGAAATCACTGATTCGAGCCGATTTCAGATTTGTAATTTGCTCAGAAGTAAGAATGGCTTGAGGAGTACCAGTCATTTCAACAACACGATTAACAGAAACATGCATTTCAGGATTAACAAAAATCAGTATTCTGTAATTTTCCGGGGTTGAACCTACAAGAGTCTTGATATCATCACGAGCTTTGTGATAAACCCCTATCACTTCTGTTAGTTCAGCTTTTAACATTTTTTATCACCCGTATAGAATGCTCTCTCGGAGTATCTGTTCTCCCAATTTGTTTATTTGAGCAGGATCAATGAGAATAGGTTTTGTGATGCCTTTCAACATTCTCTGAGTATGACTATACAATTCCTTCTTTCGTAAAGCTTCTGTACCCATCAAGAAATAAGATATGTTCCAGTTTCTTGATCGATCATTCTTTAAGCTACTAAAAATTCCATTTAATTGAATTAAACATTCAATAGTATCTGGTTTAGTCTTTGTTTCTATCTCATCAAAGTATCTTTTTAATCCCTTACTTGTTTTAAAACCAAACGGACGAATAGGTACATTTGGCATACCATCTGTAACTATTGTTAACTGCACATCTATGTTCTTATCTAGATGTTGCTTTCTTGCATGTTCTATTGCTTTAAGAACACTTTGAACCATGTAAGTCTTACCTTTAGCATCAGCTGTAAGAAGTAGATGTTCCATCTTCTTATCATCATCGATTACGGTTGGTCCTTTTCTAATAGGAACAACTGCGAGTTTAAACATATCATACCGTTTTCTTTTTCTTCTGTTTAGCATTTTGAAATAATAGTATAGACTTAAGCTTGTTAACAATGCCCCGTCTAGTCTGGACATTTTTCCTTCAAAAACAGTTTTACTCATAGATTGACTCATATCGACTATTTGGTAAACCAAAGATCGACGATCTTTCTTTACTCTAACAATATCTTCTTGTTTTACAGAGGTAGGTGGAATCATTTGTGACCTAAGAACAGCACTTTTGTAAGTTTCCTTAAGACGAATTGATCCACTAAATCTTTTTTGAACCTCATCTATTGGAGCTACTGAAATCTGTTTCATTAAGTATCTACCAAGTATCCTACCAAGTAAATCCATTACATTTTCACGAGAGATTCTTTTCTTTCTCCCAAAAGCATCCGTAATTTCAATATCCACGATATCTTTCAGTTGATTTAGTTTTTCAGCTAATTGTTGTATATCAATTGTTCCTTCATATTTCAACTCACGTAAAAGCTCTTGAATATATTGCAGAATATCTTCAACTGTTTGGAGTTCATTACGATTAACTCTTTCTAATACATCTGGTAAAATATGATCGCCAATAAAACGGAGGAGTTTTAGCTCATTTAATAGACGTTCTTCTTCCTCAGCTGTAAGAAAAGTATTCATTATCTTTTGGAGTATGTTATCAATTGCAACAGCATTTTTTGATGCAAGAGAAATGACTGCCCCTTCACGGGAACTTCGTCCTAGATGGGGATTTCTCCACAACCTCAATACTTGTGCTGCATCCTCAAAGTCTAGTATAAATTCAACATCACCATAATGTTGTAATGGATCAGTGAATTCTGTTTCCGTTATGAAGAATATTCTATGGGGCATTGTTTCAACTCCTTAGGGCTTTTAGGTGTCTTTCTAGATATAATCTATCTTTAATAATTGCTCATAAGATAATTTGAGTTTATCAATAATTTTTGCTCGAAGATTCTCTTTGAATTTGTCTAATCCTTCAAATCTAGTTATTAATTGAATAAGTTCTTCATCACTTAATGCTTTCATTTTTGAAATATCTTCAGAAATGTCTTGAACGCTTATGGAAACTTCTGAATCTTTTATTGAGGTTCGTAGGAGAATCTTAATTTGTTGAAGAGCATCATTAAGCATTGAAACAGGAACATCAAAAGCACCAATAGTTTTTCTAATTTTTTCTAATGTTACTACATTTATACTTTCTACTTCTGATTCTCTAGTTTGAAGAAGAACTGTTTCTCCAATTATGTTATTCATGGTTCGAAGATCTATGTGGGGATTCCTTTGTGGATCATGAATCTCATCAAGACCTGCATAGAAGTCACTTCTTTCTACGCGACTTTCAGACCTTAATCCTCTTGTTTTCATGGATTCTGGAAGTGAGTTATTACCTAGGAAAGCAAGAAAATCAACAGCTAGACGACTTACAAAATCAGTTGTCTCTTTTTCTAGTTCATGTAATTGGATCATTGAAGGATTTGCGGTTATTTTCTTTCTGGAAAGAACTATTTGTTCTTGAAACATATCTCTAATAATTTGTTCCCTGCTCTCAACTGAACGAGCTGGCCAAAGAACTTCTGGAATACGATTGATGATTGGTTGACTTTCTTCCCCAAACACAGTTAGTGGAGCATTTGAAGTGAAAAGAACTGCTCCATCAATGTAGACTGGTTCTCCTTGAATATTGTATTTGATAACCATTGGTTCCTCAAGAAAACCCATCAAGGACTCAAGTAGTGTTAATGGTAGTCTTTGAATTTCGTTAACTACGATAAAACCTTGAGAAAGAACCCCAACTTTATGTGAGGTTGCTGCATATGTTGTAGAAGTATCTTTACCAAATAATTCTTCTAAATTTTCAACTCCAGCTAGTAACATTGAAAGGCTTTCAGGATCTGTTCTTGGATCTAATTGAGATCTTCTAACAATGGTTTTTTGAGCACCAAGCTTTCCTAAGCGATTAACAATCTCTTTTGGAGGAATAGCTAAGACACTGTTTGTGTTGTCAAGTTGAACTTGATTACCTTCTTCGGATAGTATATTCTCAATGTTTTGTCTACAGTAGGGGCAAAGAGATTGCATAACTCTAATCCCAGCAAAAGGATTTGCTGAAAATTGATTGACAACATCGACCATGTAACCTGCGTCTTCAAGAAAAGGGCATCCTTCAATATGATACTTGGAATTGTTAATCTCTCTTACAATATGATCTAAAAGCATTCTAGCAAACAGAGTTTTAGCTTCTCCAGTTGGACCTGTCAGAAGTACTTTTCCTCCAACAGCTAATTTGTCCATCACTAGATTTTTGCCTGTTTGATTTCCTCTTACACTTACATCGTTTAAAACTCTTGCACGAAAATCTTGATTCATTAGTATGGAACGCACAGAAAATCCTGAGTATCCATCTTTCATTAATTTTTGAATTGTGAGTGTCATGGTTTGACCTCTTTATTTTTTATTTATGTTGTAGTTTCTGAAACAATTTGAACTTGTTTTGTTATTACTTTTTCCAATAGTTTTTCTTTTTCTTCCCAAGACTTGACATATCCCATATGAACTATTCGTTTTATCCATCGCATAGCATCTATCAGATTATTAACATCCGGAGTCTCAAATAATTTCCAAAGTCTATCAGTAAGGCGAATCAATGATAGATATTCTATTAATTCACCTCTAGTTAATGCTCCTTGAAGATTAGAATTGTAAGCACATACTGCAATTGGAAGGTTTTTTGTTTCAGTATCCCAAACTATCTTTTCCCAGAAATAATTACGTTCATGTTTAATCATTTCTTCTTCAGTTGCATCAATAAGATAGAGGATACCCTCGAATGGAACAAACTGCTTTGGTTTAAACTTGAATTTGGCAGAGAAAGGTAAATCAATGAGTAAATCATCCATAATGAATTCTTGCAAAGAAGTATTCGATCTTAGAAGGAGAACACGATTTCTAGTTGCAGGGTTGTTATTTCCCATAATCAATATAGAAACCTCTGGGTAACCTAGTTTTCTACGAATTGAGCGGATAGAATTCTGAATAAAGTTAGTCATTGGGGTTCGCTAATGAGCATCTTTTTGAATATTTAAGAATTTTATGACCTTGAATACTAATTTCAAAGAAAAAGTTATAGAACACATAAAACTTACCTAGAATATGGAACAAAAGAAAATACTTGCAGTCGTCGTTGCAGGAATTAAAAATAACAATAATTGGTTACTTATTAAAAGAGAGCGTGGAGATTATCAACAAAAATGGGCTTTAGTTGGGGGAAAAATCCAGTTTAATGAGACTATCCAAGATGCCATTACTAGAGAGATAGCAGAGGAGACAGGATTAAACGTTAAATGGGAAGGAATAAAAGCCATTCTTAATGAAAGGTTGATGGATAAGAGAAATGGAGAAACTGTTAAACAATTCATTATTTTCCTTTGTCAAACAGCGTTTAAGGAAGGCGAAATAAAACCAACTGAAGAAGGAGAACTAAAATGGTTTTCTGAATTCGAAATTGAAGAAAATAAGGAAAGAATTATTCCTTCTGATTATTATATGTTAAGAGAGTTAATGAAAAGAGAAAATGCTCAATCAATCTTTGAAGTAAAATTAATCAAAGAAAATAATGAACTGAGTTTAGGTTTCATTGAAGAATATAATGATAGTTTTTATTGAAACAACGAATACTAAAAAAAATCAACACAATACTTCTTTTAACTTTTCATTGCTAATTTTGTTACCAGTTAATAAAAGTACAATGTTTTGTCCTTTGAATTTCTCTTTAACCTTAACAAAAGATGCAATTGATAAAGCTGCAGCTCCTTCTATTAATAGTGAATGCTTATCTAAGGCAAGTATTATAGATTGTTTAATTTGATTTTCATTTACTAAAACATAATCGTTTACATACTTCCTACAAATTTCAAAAGTGATTGACTTATGTTCAATACCTCCAGCTGTACCGTCTGAAATAGTTGGTTTTGATTCCATCTCAACAATTTTCCCTGCTTTGACAGACTCAAACATCACTGGAGAATTCTCCGGTTGACATCCTACAATCTTCACTTGATCTCTACTAGATTTCAAATAACCAGCTATACCTGAAATTAAACCTCCTCCTCCAATAGGGACAAATACGGTATCAATTACATCTAACTGTTGCTCTAATTCAATACCAATTGTTGCTTGACCTCCGATAATCTTCAGATCATTATATGGAGATATAAACACAATATCTCTTTCTCTGGCAATTTGTTGTGCGAAAAGTTCAGTTTGTACGCAATCATTCCCAAATAAGCTGGTTTCAATATCATAATTCTGCAGTGCATCAATTTTTGTCTTTGAGGTGTTTTCAGGTAAATATATAGACCCTTCTAATTCAAATTTATCTAGAGTGTACGCTACCGCGACTCCATGGTTCCCTGATGATGCTGTAATGAATCTCTTTTGATTAGGTGAAGATAAAATCTTATTCATTGCACCTCTGATTTTAAAAGAACCAGTTTGCTGTAAGTTTTCAAGCTTAAGAAATACATTACAATCTCCGAGTTTACTTAAGAAGGGTGAATATTCTAGAGGTGTCTTTCTGATATATTTCTTAATTCTTTGTTCAGCTTCCAAAGCTTCCTTTCTTATATTCATAGGTTCACATCGAAAATATTGTCAATTCTATATTTAAACTTTAAAATCCTTCAACTTTGTTAAGCATTGTGTAATTTAGAGTGGTATAATCAAAATTCTTGAAACTAATGTATGCCCAGAAAGAGTTTTTACTTTAATAGATACAATAAACCATATGGTACTAGATTCCTCTACAATAGAAGATGAGACAAAGTTTGTTTTAAGAAATGAAGACTCTAAAGGAACCTCTGGAAAAATTCGCTATCTGTGTATTGATGTTTTCAGAGGAATAGCGATTGTTTCAATGATATTTGTCAATGTAATAGCACCTTTTAATAGGGTCCCATCCTGGTCGAAACATGCAGTAGACTTTGGTTTAACATATGTTGACCTTGTTGCTCCTTTTTTCATGTTTGCAATTGGTCTTACATACAAAATGTCATTTGAAAGATATTATAAAAAGCAAGGAAAACTTCAAACATATATTAGATTTGTTAGACGTTATGCTGCTTTCTTTGGGATGGGTATAATTGGAAGTAGATATATCTTTACACTTGAAGGTGTCAAATTTTCTTGGGGAGTACTACAAGCTATTGGAATAGCAGGGATTTTTACACTTTTCTTTATGAAATTTCCGCGAATTATACGTTTTATTCTAGGATTCAGTTTGCTAGCAGTTTATCAGTATATATTAACAATACCTATAGAAATTGAAGGAACAATTGTGATTTTAGGAGATTTAAGTTGGTATGATGAGCATGGTGGAGTAATAGGAGGAATAGGATTTTGTATTATGATGCTATTGAGTACAACCATAATTGATGATTTTAGAAAGACCAACAAGTGGCAAATTTTGGGAATTGGAGGAGTATTTACAGTTCTAGGAACAACTTTACATTTCATATGGAAAGTTACAGATTGGCCACTATATGGGGGTATTTCAAAAGAAAGAGTTACAGCAGCATATATACTTTTGACAGTTGGACTGGGTGCTGTTCTCTTTTGGTTACTATGGTATATCTATGATGTTAAGCATTTAACAAAAGATAGAAGCCTTTTGCAACCAATAGGAAGAAATGCGTTTTTCATTTATATAACACACCCGATTTTAATAGGACTTACGATATTAATACTATCAGATAATGCCCATTTTGCATTAGTCATGTTTTTTGGGATTCTTAGTGTTGTATTATTGTGGTTATTGTCTTTCTTTATGGACAGAAAAAAGATCTACATTGTAATTTAATGAAATTGAGGTAATATAATCAAACAAAAAGGAAATGAAATTATATGAAATATTCAAAAGATATTACAGAGCTTATCGGTAAAACACCTTTATTGCGACTTCAAAGACTGATACCAGAAAGAAAAGTCTTTGGAAAATGCGAATTCATGAATCCTATAAGCATAAAAGATAGACCCATTTTTCAAATATTCAAAGATGCTGAAATTGAGGAAAAGCTTCGACCAGGAGACACAGTAATAGAATGCACTAGTGGAAACACTGGAATGGCTGTTGCCTATATTTCAGCTATTAATGGATATCATCCTATCTTAATAATGTCAGAAATTCAAAGTGTTGAAAGAAGACAAATTCTCAAAGCTTTGGGGGCGGAACTAATTCTTACACCTGCAGAACTAGGAACTGAAGGATCAAGACAAAAATTAAAAGAAATCTTAGAAGAAAATCCTGACTTTTTCTATGTTGGACAGCATGTTAATCCCGCAAATCCAAAAGCTCATTATTCAACAACAGGTCCAGAATTGTGGGAAGATACTGAAGGTGAAATCGATATCCTCATAGCAGGTTTAGGAACAGGAGGTACAATTTGTGGAGCAGGCAGTTTTCTGAAAGAGAAAAATCCTAATATCAAGCTAATAGCAGTAGAACCTCATGAATCTCCTTACATTTCACAAGGCATTTTTCGTCCTCATAAGATGATGGGTACAGCACCAGGTTTTGTACCAGAAATTCTAAATAAGGAAATAATTGATGAAATCTTTCTAGTAAAACAAGATGATGCCTTTTCAATGTGTAGGGAAATTGCAAAAAAGGAAGGGATACTAGTAGGTATTAGTTCAGGAGCTGTTTGTAAAGCAGCAAAAGAAATTTCTCAAAGAATTGAAAATGATGATACGGTGATTGTTGGAATTCTAGCAGATACAGGACAACGATATTTGAGTGTTGAAGGATTATTTTAAAAATAAAATGTGGTGGGGCAGGGCGGATTTGAACCACCGACCTCCCGCACTTTTTGTCTGAAGGTTAACGACCTAGCAGATGTCAAGCGGGTTTTGTGTCCTTAAGCCACACGAGCTCAAAGATATCATAAACCGAGCTAGATCACTGCCCCTTATCTAGTCTTTCGTTCTTTTTTTCCCCATTTTCTTTAAATATCTTTTGTTATACATCTTCATTTTTGCTAGTCTTTTCATTCTAGTGATTTTTTTCTTTTGAAATGAAATTCCATATAGTTTAATTCTTTTTTTATTTCTTTTAACTGCAAAACAATACACTCTTACCCGTCTCTAAACGTAGGTCAATAAACTGCAGTTTTATTCTTTTTTCCTACAATCATTCCAATCCTTGTTTTGATTTCTTCTTTGTTTAGACAACATTTATAAAAACTTCAATGATTTGTTAAGCTGATATTATAAAATATATTCAAGCATTACTCGAGTGATTAATTATGGATAAAAGTATAGCAATGTCGCTTAAAATTATCGGATTCATTCTCATTTTTACATCTGCATTTGTACCCCTTTATACAATTAGTTTTGAATCTATTCCAGCAATAGCCCCTGAAGGAAGTTTTGCAGATCCAAATCTTTTAGCTGAAAATAATGGGACATTAGTTCGTGTTTTAGGTTTTAAAATTGATTATAAGTTATTATCCTATAATACTGCATTCAATAGAACAGATGCCCAATTTCTTTCAACAGAAGTTCCAAGCAGTGTTATTATTCTTTCTGCAGCACTTTGGTTTATATTAATATTTGCAGTCCTAGCTACAATCTTAGGTCAAGTTTTTCAAAGTGGAGGATTAAAATCCAGAGGAACTGTAGCTGACATCGCAGCAGCCATTCTGCTTTTGTGTGGTTTAATTGCTGCTATTCTAGCAATGAATAGGTCTATGTACATTGCTGCGGAAAGATATAGTGCAGATGTTTTTGGTCAAACAGCGAATACTATAACTGCGATAACGTTTAATCCAAACGATCAAACGCCTTCGTACTTTAATGTTGAATTGACTGGAAATATTACACCTGGTTTCTACATATTTATTATAGGAATTCTCCTAATGGTCACTGGTATATTTTTACCAGTTAATTGGCAACAACCCATGGGTTCAAAGATGGCTCGACAAATGGGTGATACTAAAGTTATTACATGGATTAAAACAGTTGCTTCTTTGAGATTAACTACATATGTAATTCGACGTTTGTTAACACTAATTCCATTGTTCATTGCCATTTGTGTTATGACATTTGTGATGGTCAGTGGAATGGGAGATCCAGTAGCATTACTTCTACTTGGAAAACAAAGAGCAACGGAGCAAGATCGTATTAATCTTACGAGAAAACTTGGGTTAGATCAACCCATTTATGTTCAATTCATCATGTGGTTTTATAACTTGATAAGAGGTAATATGGGGAATAGCTTTACTTCAGGAGCATCAATAAACGGTATGATTGGTGGTCTAGTTTGGGAAACCTTGAAACTTCAGTTAGCAGCATTTGCTTTAGCATTGTGTGTATCTATTCCTCTAGGAGTTATAGCAGCTAAAAACCAAAACACATGGATAGATTCAACTGCAAGTGCATTAGCTCTCTTAGGTCAATCCATGCCTATTTTCGTTTTTGGTTTGGTATTAATATATATCTTCAGTGGATACGGATTAGGATGGTTTCCAGCAGCTAAAGCTCACAGAATTCCAGCTCCAGCTGGGATATTTAGCGATACGAACTGGACCCTTTTCCGGAGTGGAGATTTCTCATCGTGGTGGGCTAATATATCACTACGAATATCAGACTCTCTCCTCCACATGGCATTACCAACAATTACCTTACTATTTGCTTTCTTGGCACTTTATACAAGATTAGTAAGATCAACAATGTTAGAAGTGCTTCAACAAGACTATATTCTATCCGCTAGAGCTAATGGTTTATCAGAAAGAGTAATTACATGGAAACATGCATTTCGAAATACTCTAATCCCTGTTGTTACTTTTGTAGGTCTATTCCTAGCAACAGCTTTAGCTGGAGCACCAATTACGGAAACCCTCTTTACTTGGCCAGGTTTAGGATTTAAGTATGTACAAGCAATAGGATTCCTAGACTTTCCAATGATATTAGGAACTACGGCAATTCTGACGATACTCATATTATTTGGGAATCTTATTACCGATATAATCTACGTGGGATTGGATCCACGAATAGAACTCTGACGATAAACGGTGATCAATAATGACGAAAACAGCAAAAAGAGGAGGAATAGGTTTCTCCAGTAAACTAGATAATTATATGATAAAACATAGACTTCCTAAATCTATGATTTGGGCAGGAATAATAGCAGTTATTTGGATATTATTCTTGAATGGATTACGTTCAATCAGAAGAATCTTTGGTGGAAAAGATACCATAATCATTGCAAAAGATGGTACTTTGAGAGAAAGGAGTCCATCACAATGGTCTCTGGTATGGAGACGTTATAAGAAAAACAAAATAGCTATGCTATCTGCTATTCTTGTTTTAATTATTACAGTGATTGCTGTTATTTATCCAATCATTATGCCATTTAGTCCAATTGGAACAACCCCACTTTTCGATGCATGGAATGGTGGAGGTTCGATTTCAAATCCTAACCTCAAATATCCAGGCGGAACAGACATTCTAGGAAGAGATGAATTATCAAGACTCTTAGCAGGAAGTGAAGTTTCACTGACAGTAGGTATCTTCTCAAGTATACTATCAGTATTATTTGGAGTAGTTTTAGGAGCGCTAGCTGGATACTATAGAGGATGGACTGAAGAAGTCATTATGAGAATAACAGATATGTTCTTAGCTTTACCTTTTCTTGTTATAGCAATTCTTGCTGTTTCTTTCATCAGGAGAGGAAGACTTGTATTCTTACGACAGATACCTCAATCAATAGTAATTATCATTGTTCTAGGAGTATTTGGTTGGGCAGGATTAGCCAGACTTGTAAGCGCAAATACGAAACAAATCTATAATTTAGATTATGTAAATGCAGCGAGAGTACTTGGAGCTAGTAATAGAAGAATTATTATGATCCACATATTGCCAAATATCTTAGCACCAATCATAGTAATAGGAACTTTAGCAATAGCAGGAGGAATTCTTTCAGAAGCTGGTCTTACATTTCTTGGTTTAGGAAGTCCGACGACGATTTCATGGGGTCAAATGGTAAATGAATCCCAAACGGTACTGAAAACAAATCCAGAATTAGCTCTGTTACCAGGGTTTGCTATATTCTTTGTTGTATTAGCATTTAACCTGCTAGGAGATGCGTTGAGAGACGCGCTGGATCCAAGGTTAAGAGAGTGATATAAAGATGAAACCAATATTAGATATACAAGACATATATACCTACTTCTATACCGAAAGTGGTGTTGTAGAAGCATTAGATGGTGTTTCTTTTGACGTTATGCCAGGAGAACCTGTAGGAATTGTAGGAGAGTCAGGTTGTGGTAAAACTGTAACTGCTCACTCTACCTTGAGGATACTTCCTAAGAATGGTAAAACAATTGCTGGAAAAATTATGTATAGAGGAACAAATCTACTCGATCTACCTGATTTACAAATGAGAAGGATTCGTGGAAAGGAAATCGCAATGATTTTCCAAGATCCTATGACTAGTCTCAATCCAATCTTCAAAATAGCAGACCAGATGACAGAGGTTATTGCACTTCATAGAAAGTGTAACAAAAAAGAAGCACTAGAAGTAGCAATTGAAACGCTAGAACAAGTTGGTATTTCAGATGCAGATAAAAGAATAGTGGATTATCCTCATCAATTTAGTGGGGGTATGAGACAAAGAATTTTGATTGCAAGAGCATTGGCTTTACAACCAAGTTTATTGATTGCTGATGAACCAACTACAGCTTTAGATGTAACAATCCAAGCCCAAGTACTGGAGATTATCAAAGAAATGCAACAGAAATTTGGATTAGCTATGATGCTTATAACTCACAATTTAGGTGTTGTAGCTGAAATTACAAAACGAGTGCATATCTTTTATGGCGGAAGGGTAGTTGAATCAGGACCAACTGTGGAAATATTCACAGATCCAAAGCATCCATATACTCGAGCACTATTTGATTCAATTCCTTCATTAGAAAAAGATAAAACTCGTCTTGAAACAATACCAGGAAACGTACCTAGGCTTATTAACCCACCAAAAGCTTGCCGCTTCCATCCACGTTGTAAATTCGCTACAGAAGTTTGCTCTCGTGTTCGTCCACCAGATGTTTGGCTAGGACCTCAGAAAAGAGTTGTGTGTCACCACTTTGAAGAATTAGATTTACATGTTGATGAAACTATCATGAGAAAACGTGTTAAAGTACAGGAGGAGGCATAAAAATGGCGTCGGCTTTCGAAGAATACGAAACTATTGATTTGTTTGCTGATTGGGATTCCAAAACTAAACCTATTATTAACCTGATTAATGTAAAAAAATGGTTCCCTGTTAGCCAGCAGAGCATTCTCTTTTCTAAAGTTGTGGCACAAATAAAAGCAGTTGATGGTGTAAACTTATTCCTCAATAAAGGTGAAACCCTAGGTCTTGTGGGTGAATCTGGTTGTGGTAAAAGCACAACAGCAAGAGTAACAGTAAAACTAGAAGAACCAACAGAAGGATCAGTTTATTTCAAGGGTATAGATATTTTTCAACCGATGACTAGAGAAGAAGAGCTATCAATAAAACGACAATTACAGATGGTCTTTCAAGATCCTTATTCAAGTCTGAATCCCAGAAGAATGGTTCTTGACTTAATCAAGGAGCCTTTCGATATTCATTTCCCAGATATGACTTATGAAGAGAAAGAGTCTAGAGTACTTGAAATTCTTGCAAAAGTAGGATTAGAAGATTATCACGCACTAAGATACCCTCACGAATTTAGTGGAGGACAAAGACAAAGAATTGGAATTGCTAGAGCCTTAGCTATTCATCCAGAAGTTATCTTACTAGATGAACCAGTTTCAGCTTTAGATGTATCAGTTCAAGCACAAATTCTCAATCTGCTTCATGACCTTCAACTTGAATTCGACTTAACCTTCATGTTCATTGCTCATGATCTTAGTGTTATAAAGCACGTCTCAGATAGAGTAGCTGTGATGTATCTAGGGAAAATTATGGAGATGTCACCAACAGGTGAGCTTTTCCGCAAAACAGCACATCCCTATTCTGTTTCACTTCTTTCAGCAATTCCACGTCCTGATCCTCGAATTAAAATGGATCGTATAATTCTTGAGGGAGACGTACCAAGTCCTATAAATCCTCCACCAGGATGTCCTTTTCATCCAAGATGTTATAAAGCACAAGAAATCTGCTCACAAGTAGATCCCTCTCTTGAAGAACTTGAATCTAATCATTTTGCTGCTTGTCATTTTCCTGAAATTTAATTTTTCAATTTCTTTTCTTCTTTTTATTTCCATTTTTCAGAAATCTTTTGTTAACTTAGATTTGTCCAGTAATTCAGATTATCTTAATATTCTTCTTTTAGATTAACTACGTTTAAAAAGTGCTTTTCTCCTCTAGCAAAACGACTGATATTTTCAATTTGTTCATCCCATCGTTTTAAATCACTGAAAGGTGAAGCTCCTCTATGAGGAGATAGAACAACATTATCTAATTTATTAAAAGGATATTTAGAAGGAAATTTTCTTCCTTTCTTATCTGTTTCAGGTTGATAATTATACCAAACATCCAAAGCTGCTCCGAGTATAGTTTTTTCCTTCAAAGCTTGATACAAACTCTTCTCCACCACAACCGTACCTCTAGCCATATTTACCAACAAACCATCATCTCCTAGTAACTCAAGTTCTTTTTCTTTAATCATTCCTTCTGTCTTTGAAGTTAAAGGAACTGCTATTATTAGAGTGTCTATCTCTTCTAAAAATTGATGAAATTCTTCATAAGTGTACTTTACTACATTGGATGGTAAGGGAATTTTCTGTTTATTCCAATCTCTTCGAAAGACCATGAAATCAATATCAAAACCAGAAAGGAAACGATGAACTTTTTGATTAACAGCCCCATAGCCAAGAAAACCTATTTTTCTATCTCGCAAAGGAAAGGAAGCAGCTTGTACATCACCTTGTCTCCATTTCCCATCTTTCATCCAATTATGGTGTAGGATTATCTTATTCATCAATGCAAGTAATAACGCCACTGTATGTTGAGCTGTAAAATAAGAATTACCATGACCATTAATCAAAGCTACATCACGTTCTTCATTTATCTCTCTGAAAAGAGAAACTAAATGTTGGATACCTGCTCCAGGATTGATGAAAAGGCGTAATTTTTTTGCTGCATATAATATATCTTTTGTAGGTCTCCATCCCATTATTATATCTGCAGAAGTAGCTAATTCAAGAAAAGTTTCATGATCAGTGTTTGGTGGAAATATCAGTTTAACTTCTGGAAAACCACCCAATCCTTTCTTCAGATAATTCTGTAACTTTTCATTTGGTTTCCAAATGCATAAAACATTAATCTCTTCCCTTTCAGACATAATCGAGTTCCATGCGTTAAGAGATAAAAAGCTTTCACAATGTAAAATGGCTAAAGTTATTTTAATTCATCATGACTTTAAGTTGAAAATATCTGCAAAAATCTGAAATCATGCCAAAAACTTCATAACATTTAATTTATCATCTTTGTTGAAGGCTAAAAAAATTTATTCAGAACTAAAAGCTCAGGTTTCAAAAAGGCAGCAGTAAAATAAATTTCTACTTAAAGGTTGTTACAAATTATGTTTGAAAAAAACTCTATCGATCAAATCAGAGCCGCATTTCCAAGGGCGGTTACTGATTTCAATGGGAGAAAACGTGCATTTTTTGATAATGGTACAGCTACACTCGTTTTGGGACGAGCAGCTCAAGCAGAAGCAGAAGCACGTATCAATTGGAGTGCAAATGTAGGAGGTATTTTTGATGAATCCAAACAGGCAAATGAAGTTATACACGCAGGAAGGCAAGCAGTAGCTGATTTTCTAAATGCAACATCTCCTATGACTATCGTTTCGGGAGAATCTGCAACATCTTTGTTCTTTAATTTAAGCTATGCTCTTGGTAAGGAACTCTCGGGGAGTGAAAATATTGTAACAACTGATTATGAACATTACACCAACATAAGCCCTTGGGTGGAACTGGAGAGGCGCGGAAAAATCCAACAACTTCGATATTCTCGTCTGAACATGGAAGAAGGCTCTCTTGATCTGGATCATCTACAGGAGTTGATTGATTCCAACACCAAGATTGTGACTGTTACATCTGCATCAAATATGCTTGGTACAAAAACTCCATTAGAAGAAATTGGAAAAATGGCAAGAGAAGTTGGAGCATACTTCTTAGTGGATGCAGTTCACCATATAGCACATGGTCCAACAGATGTCCAAGCTTTGGATTGTGACTTTCTAGTTTTTTCAGGTTACAAACTCTTTAGTTCTCATGGGAGTTTCCTATATGGAAAAGAGAAATATCTTGACACTCTTAAACCCTATAAAGTGAAACCTGCTTCAAATAGTCCTCCTTGGAAATTCGAATGGGGAACCAGAAATCAAGCAACATTTGCAGCTATATCTGGGGTTATTGATCATTTTCTTTGGCTTTCCAATGAAGTTAATTTCCATTACGAAGAAGAATTCATGGAATATAGGAATCAAAAACGTTCATTAAAAATCGCAATGGATGCCATCGAACAGTATGAAATGGGTTTATCTAAAGCTATTCTTACTGGATTTGATGATATCGAAGGTTTACTTGATATACCAGAAGTGACTATATACGGTTTAACAGATTTAAATAGATTAAATGAGAGGGATCCAACGTTTTCATTTGAAGTGAAAAACATTCCTGAAGAAGAAGTAGTTAATCGTCTGTGGAGGGATGGTGGGATAGCAGCACGTTCTGGACACTATTATTCCTATGCTCAAGAAATTTACAATAAACCAAAAATTATCCGAATAAGTTTGGTTCATTACAACACATTGGAAGAAATTAAAATTTTCTTAAAGACATTAAACGAAATATGCAAAACAAAAAAATGAATCATTTTCAGCTTCTCAAACTTGACATTCGAAGAAGTTAGAAGCTAAAAATAAGTATCTTTTAAAAGAAATAAAAAAAAGATACAAAGAAAGAAAACTTAAAAACAAAGGAATTGAAACAAAGACAAATGAAAAAAAAAGCCGTTGTAGCTCAGTCTGGTGGAGCAGTCGGCTGTTAATACTATTAGACTAATAGTGAGCAGAAACCGACCGGTCGTAGGTTCAAAAAACTTTGGACGCGTTCTGAAGTTCTGAAAATCCTACCAGCGGCGCCACATTTTTTTTCATTCTTATTCTTGATTAGTCAATATTCAATGCTTCATAAACTAGATTACGTACATCATCTGTTAGAATTGGTTGTATCCAGTTGTTATCTGGGGGAATATGTTGAGAAAATACGATAGTAATCACTTGTTTTGCTGGATCTATTCTAAAAAGGGTATTTGCTGCTCCTGCCCAACCGTATTCACCAATCCCACTTTTAGCTCTGTTTTCAGCTATCTTTACAATTACTCCCAATCCATAACCATATCCTTTAGTCATTTCTATTAATTCTGGATCTTCCACTTTAATATACTGCATGTCCAAGTATGTTTTTCCATCTTGGAGGTGATTAGATCTCATCAACTCGATTGTTTTGCTAGAAACAATACGATTACCATTATATTCTCCACCATTCAGCAACATCAAGGTCAACTTGAGATAATCTTCTAGGGTTGAAACTAATCCAGCTCCTCCAGATAGGAAATCGGGTTTAGAATCAAATCCATTGGACATATCTCCTTTAACTTCGATTAGCTCCCCGTCATGTTTTCTCATATATGCTTTTACTAAACGATTTCTCTTCTCTTCAGAAACATAGAAATCAGTATCAGTCATACCGAGTTTGTCAAAAATTCGCTCTTTAAGAAAAACATCTAATTTCTTACCGGATAATTTCTCTACAAGCAATCCTAGTATATCACAGTTAAAACCGTACCACAAATTAGTTCCAGGTTCAAAAACTAAAGGAAGAGATGTTAATTTCTCGCTGAATTCATCTAAAATATCCAATTTGGGTAATGACTCTAATACTGATTTTGTCCTATTTTCTCCAACGAAGCCAAATTTTTCTCCATAAAGCTTGTCTACAGGAATTCCTGGATAGAAACCATAACTTATTCCTGAGGTATGTGTAAAAAGATGCTTGAAAGTTATCTTATTTTTAGTTTCTTCTAGTTCAGTATCACCAGTTTCATGATTATGGGATTTTAATATTTTCACATCTTTAAATTCAGGAAGGAATTTCTCAATAGGATCATCTAAATTGTATTTACCTTCTTCATGAAGTATCAAAGCAGCTAAACATATAATTGGTTTAGTCATAGAATAAATTCGGAATATATCATCAAATTCAATTGGAATCTTATTTGTTTTATCTCTCCAACCAAATTTATTGCAGTAAACCAATCTTCCCTCATGATAAACAGCGCATAAAATGCTGCCTGTTTCATTATTATCTATGAAATTTTGAAACTTATCAGTTAGTTTTGAAAAAGCTTCTGATTTTACTTGATTTATTCTCATTAAAATTAAAATAATTTTTCAACTTTATATTCTTTTTCGATATATTTTTCTTCAAACACATAAATTATAGTAACAAACAAAATATTTTTTATTGAAGTACTTTCAACACTCCTTACAAAGTGTTGCCTCAGTAACTCAGCTGGTAGAGTGTTTGACTTGTAATCAAGAGACAAGACATCAAATAGTCAGGAGTTCAAAATTTTTCGGATGCGTACTGAAAAACTGAAAATCTCCTCTGAGGCTCCATTTTTAATCTATGTAAACTTTTATTCCTCTCATTTCCTGATGAATTAAGCGAATGTGTTCTTATTAAATCCGATAAGGACGTTCCTTTGGCTGAAAAACTATATTAGTTGACAAAATTTAGGGTGGAGAGCTACCCTCCCATAAACATTATTTTATGCACTATCTGATGTTACTATTTCCATTAAGCCCAAAATTTCAAGTAATTTTCTTTCTAAATCTATTCCTACTACTCCAGCTAATGCTAGTGTACTCAGCAAGCTTTCAACTAACTCATCTTCTATTGTTGGATCACACTCTAATCCTTCACAATCTTCTAGTATTTGTGTTGCAAAAGCATTTAGCATTTTTTCTCCCATTATCCTACTTGGTGTCTTTGGGATGTTCATTACATCTAATTGTTTTACACTATTTCTGCTGTTAATGAGTTCGAGTAATTTTTTTTGGGCTTCGTTGATTGATACCATTTTCATCACTTACTATTCAGAGTTTTTACTATTTATACAGACAAAATATTTACTTATAAAATCATCTATTATATTCGCTTATTGTTTCATTGTTCCACTGGAAATTTAATATAAATAACGTTCATTTCAGTAATAGACGATTTTGGGGTTAGAGAGCCCCATTTTCACGAAAACGTCATTTTCCATTGGAAACAAGGGGGAGGGGGAGTTTTACGCCTTTAAATCGAGAATTTTACAACTCTGGCTTTTTGTCGGTTGTTTACAAAATGATTTTTGTCGGATGTTGTAATACCCCAGAAATACCGAAAAAGAGTATGAAAACAGAGTTTTTTGCATATTTTCACAGAAAAATTCATAATTAGTACAAATTTTTGAACTTTATCAATATTGATATTATAAAACTCATCTTTTTCAAAATTCTAATCTGAAGTAAAAATTTCTTATCGAAACTTTAAAAAACAACAGTAAAGAAGACTGTTTAATAGTTTCTTTTGGGCCAGTAGATCAGTTGGAAGATCGCTTCGCTTGCACCGAAGAGGCCTCGGGTTCAAGTCCCGACTGGTCCACCACTCTAATGCTTAGATTTGAACTTTATAAGTACGTATCGGAAAAACTTTTGTTTTGACGTCTGAAATGTTATTGGATACGATGATTTCTGTTATAATACCTGTTCTAAATGAAGAAGAAAATGTTATTCCTCTCTATAACGAGCTCAAAGGAATCCTTACATCAATGAATAAAGAATATGAAATCATCTTTGTGGATGATGGTTCAACAGATCAAACACTTTCACAACTTCTTTCTCTTATTTCTAACAATGAAAAGAACTTGTGGATTGTTCAATTTCGACGATGTTTTGGTCAAAGTGCTGCTCTTTTGGCAGGTTTTCATTCAGCTAAAAGTAATCTTATTATCACGTTAGATGGAGATGGGCAAGATGATCCTCAAGACATACCTTCTCTTTTGGCAGCCCTTACGGAAGATGTTGATGTAGTTTGTGGATGGCGTTATAATCGTCAAGATTCTTACCTTTTCAAGAAACTACCTTCAAGATTTTTTAACTATCTAAATCGTATATTTAATAAACTAAACATTCATGATAGTGGATGTACTTTTCGAGTTTATCGCAAAGAAGCTGTATCAGATATATTACTGCTAGGAGGAGATCATCGCCATCTTCCCGCTATTCTCTCTAATAGGGGTTTTCGATTTAGTGAAGTTAAAGTTAACCATAGACCTCGTTCGCAAGGAAAATCAAAATATGGTTTTAAAAGAATCTTTGATGGTTTATCAGATCTTTTCACCTTTCGTTTTCTATTTAATTATGGTCAACGACCCATGAGACTATTTTCTAAAATTGGGATTTTGTCTCTTTTAACGTCTTTGGGACTAGGTATTTATTTGCTTGTCATAAAATTCGCATATGGACAAGATATTGGCACTCGTCCATTATTACTGCTTACGATCTTGTTAGGTATTGCAGGTTTCCAGTTTCTTTTTACAGGTTTTCTTGCAGAATTAACTGTTCGTCAGAATATCACAGTTTCATCTCTTTATAGTATTAAGAAAATATATGGTTTAGAAGAAGAAACTAATGAATAAGATTCTTTTTTTTGTTTCTCACAGCTTTTTCTTTTCTTCTGGAATGTAGAAGAATAAAACCTCCAATTATTCCAGGTATGACCATATTCAAAGCAGTTTGTAGTAGAGATGCACTAAATGCAATTTCTCCTTTAATCATAACACTATAGAAAACTAGAACAGTAATTGTTGCATCTCTTATTCCAATACCACTTATGCTTATAGGTATCAAAGACACTGTTGCTGCAATAGACATTATACCAGATATTGTTAGAAAAAACTGGAATGATAATTTTACATCTGCCATAAAACAGAGGAACAAACTCACTTGAAGCCCCAATAATAACCAAAACGCAAAAGTAATAGCAAGAATTACAACATAGTTTTTCTTATCTAGAATAGAGAGATGAGAATAAAAATCATCGACGATTTTCATGACATTAGAACTCTCTTTTCTTTTTTGATGATGACCATTATTATCAAAAGTATTCGCAACCTTTTTCTTTCTTATTTTTAGTAAGAATGTACCAAATATTTTGACGATTTTTGCATTAAACATTATCAAGACAACTAGTAAAACTATTGCCATTCCTCCTGCAATTGCCCATTTTGTTATTGGTTCAAGTTGTTTAGCAAAGAATGGAAGTGCTATCAAAGAAAACACACCCACACCCATTAAATCCATAGTTCTATCTAAAATGGCACTGAAGAAACTTGTTGTTTCTTTTATATTGGACCATTTGGCTAAATATAAAGCTCTTATTACATCCCCCATTTTAGCAGGAGTAACAGATGCCCCAAAGGAACCAATTAAAACTAATTTTAGTACTTCTAAGAAATTTAACTTGATATCAAGTTTTCTTAAGATATAATACCATCTTGTTGTTTTCAAAACATACATTGTAATTGAAATTGCAATAGCTAGAAAAATCACCCATAATCTGATGTTAATTATCGCTTCTGCAATTCTGTTAGGTTTTAATCTATAAATCAAATACGACAATAATCCTAAAGTAATTACAACGGGCGCTATATTACGAATAAATTTCCAGATTCTAGAGGAAAAGATAATTTTTTTCACACAAAATTAACCTCTTTCATCCAATTGTAGGCATCCTCTAAAGCTGCTCTCACACTATATGTTGGTTTAAATCCAACAAGTTCATCAATTTTTGATATATCATACATTCTTGATCTGGAAAACTGATTTACTCTTCGGGTAGTTAATTTTGGAGAACTTCTTTTTATTTTTGCTATAATCTCACTTATTAGCCCAATTCCATAAGCAACTTGATAATTTATCTTAAAGAAATTTGGTTTCTTATTGCAGATTTTACCTATAGTTTCAAACAGTTCTTTTGCGGAAATTGAATCCCCTATAACATGAAAAGCTTCACCATTTGCTTCTTCCTTTTCACTACATTTAATCATCGCTTCTGCAAGATCTACGTAATGAACAAAGGACAGGTTTGCTTTACCATTATTAATTAGAGGTATCTTTTTATCTTTTAGAAGAAATTCAAATAGTTTTGGTCCCATTTGTCTATCTCTAGGACCCACAATATAAGGGGGACGAACAGCTGATGCAAAGAAACCATGTTCCCTAGCTTGTTTGAATACTTCCTTTTCTCCAATCCACTTGCTTTCATGATAAGCATTATAACTTTTCTTAGGATGATCTTCTTTTATCGGATAAGAAGGTAGTTTATATCCATAAATACCAACCGTACTTACATGCAAAAATCGTTCACAATTATTTTCGACAAAAGCTTCAAGTAAATTTCTTGTTCCTTCATAGTTAATCTGAAAATATAATTCATCCGATACATCTTCTCTAGCTTCACCAGCAACATGGAAAACTGTTTTAACATCTTTTAGAGCTTCGACTAGAGTATCTTTTTTTGTTAAATCACCCTTAACAAAATTTAAATCTAGATCCTCTAGATTGTCAGGCGGGTTCTTGGATCGAAATGTAGCTTTAATTTCCAATTTGCTGTTTTTTTCTCTAAGTTGTTTCGCTACAAAATAACCAACACCACTAGTAATTCCAGTAATAAGTATAGACATAAATATCACTTTAGAAGAAATAAAGAAATATATAATTCTTTTCAGTGAAATTTTGAAAAATAATTCTCCAAATTTATTTCTGCTATTCATTGTTTATTTAATCAATAACACAGCTCTGATTTAAGTCAAAAAGCACAATTGTTTAAAGAATCTCAAGTAGAGATTTCTGAAGCTAAAGAAAATTAACTTCTAACGAAGCGAAACGCTTTTTTAAGCATTTTTTGTAGTTGTCTTATGATAAAAATCTACAATACGCTTTCACGTCAATTGGAAGAATTCAAAACAATAGATCCCGGAAAAGTCAGATGGTACAACTGTGGTCCAACAGTCAATGGACTTATGCACTTAGGTCATGCTAGATCTGCGCTAGCATTTGATACAATTCGAAGATATCTAGAATATAGAGAATATGAGGTTAACTACGTGATGAATTTCACAGATATTGAGGATAGAATGATTGAAGTATCAAAACGAGAAAAAAGAGCAGTTTTAGAGGTTGCAGAAGAATATCTAAGAGGTTTCAGAAGGGACATGAAGAGTTTGAATCTTAAAGACGCAACAATTAATCCTCGAGCAATGCTTCACATCAACCAAGTGGTAGATTTTATCAGAAAACTTGAAGAAAAAGGCTTCGCATATGAAAGCAAAGGGGATGTATATTTCGACATAAAGAAATTCAAAGATTATGGAAAATTGTCAAATCAAAAACTAGAAAATATTCTTGAAAATACTGAGGATGCAGAAAATCCCAATAAACGTTATCCAGCTGACTTCGCTTTATGGAAAAATAAAAAACCTGGAGAACCATATTGGCCTTCACCTTGGGGAGAAGGAAGACCGGGGTGGCATAGTGAATGTGTATTGATGTCGAGTTTATACCTTGGTGAATTCATTGATATTCACAGTGGGGGACAAGATCTGATCTTTCCTCACCATGAAAATGAAATCGCACAAGCAGAGTCTCTTACTGGAAAACCCTTTGTTAATTATTGGCTTCATAATGGTTATGTCAATATTGATCAGGAGAAAATGAGTAAATCTTTAGGTAATTATGTTAATATTGTTGAGCTTCTCAAGTATTATTCTCCAGATGCGGTTAGATTATTTGTTCTTCAAACACATTACCGAAGTCCTATTAGTTTTAATGAAGACGCTATAAATCAAGCTCAAATCACATCTGATAGACTATTCGATGTCATTTTGCTAGTAAAATCATATGTAATGGAAACAGAGGAATCTGACAATATAGAGATAAGTGACATAGATAAAGAATTAATGGAAAAAATCAAGAAAGCTAGAGAGGATTTCATCGAATCCATGAATGAGGATTTCAATACATCTAATGGTTTTGCAGTTGTTTTTACATTCGCGAGAGATGTTAATGATTACATTAGAAAAATAGATGAAATTAATGCAATTGTGATGAAGGAAATTGATGAATTATTCGATGAATTTAGATCAGTTTTTGGATTGTATGAAAATATGGATAGTTATCATTCTATTGAAACTGTTGAGAAATTAATTAAGCTCCTCATAGAAATTCGAAGTGAATTTCGAAAGGAAAAAAATTGGAAAATGAGTGACAAAATCAGAGATGATCTTAAAAAAACAGGCATTACACTTGAAGACACTCCAAAACGTATTCTATGGAAGCTAACTGAATCTAAGGAATAGATGGATATCTTTATTTCTCTACTTCTTTTGCTAATACCATATTCACAAGAAAATAAGGAATCTCAATAATCACTCCTTTTTCATTTTCTAATTGCATATCTATATCGTACGAAAGAGACCATTTTTCAATAGATATATCGTCTCTCTTGAAAACAGATAAAATCTTTAATTTTGTTTCAGGTTTCAATCCTTTCTCCTCTAATTCAATGTAAACTTCTTGTAGGGTTGCTTCATGAGGAAAATGTCTAGCAATAGCTCGCTCAAGTATTTCTACAATTTCTATATTTTTTCCTGAACTAAAAAGAGCTAAGGGTTTTATAGCTACATCTGTAGATACACTTCCTTCTTTTTGAGGTATTGTTGCTCCATAAGGTGTCTTTTCTGGATTCAATTTTTGTTCAATCATTTCTGCTATTTCTTCAGTTAGAACATGTTCCCATTTACATGCTTCTTCATGAATCTTTGACCACGGAACACCTAACCATTCAAGAAAACTTTCAGATAATCTATGGTTTCTAACAATTTTTCTAGCAATATCTTCTCCTTCTGAAGTTAACTTTGCTCCATAATATGGTTTATAGTCGATGAACCCTTTTCTTGATAATTTTTTAAACATTGAAGTAACTGTACCTGGATCTACATTCATCATTTCAGCTATTTGATTGGTTTTAACGTCCTTTCTCCCATATTCGAAAAACCAGAAGAAAGTTTCCAGATATTCTTCTTCTGCAGCTGTTACCTCTTTTTGAGTCATTGGAAAAACCTTGAATTAATTAAAGAAACTATTCACCTTTGAATTCAGGCTTTCTTTTCTCAAATACAGATTTTATTCCTTCTCTTATATCTTTAGTCCTAAAGCATTTCTTTATTCCTTTAGCTTCTGCTCTATATCCTCCATCGATTGAAGAACTGAGTCCTTTCTTGATTGCTTTCTTAGCTTCTCTTAACGCAATGGGTGCATTTTGAGCAATTGTCTCTGCTTTTTCTATTGCTTTTGTTTTTAATTCTTCTAGAGGAACTTTTTCACTAATCAACCCGATCTTAAGAGCTTCATCAGCTGAAAATCTTCTTCCAGTTAAAATAAGATCTTCTGCAACACTTAACCCAACAACATTAGGGAAACGGTAAGTACCACCCCAACTAGGAAGTAAACCTATGGTAGTCTCAGTGAATCCAAACAAAGCAGTTTCTGCTGCAATTCGTATATCACATGAGAGAGCTAACTCTATTCCTCCCCCTAGAGCATATCCATTAATAGCTGCGATAACAGGTGTTGGATGATTTTCAATTTGTGAAAACACTTTTTGTCCTTTCTTAATTGCTCTCATTACCCTCCATCCAAGTGATGCTGTCCATTTCAAATCTGCTCCTGCTGACCAGCTTTTACCTTCTGCATAGATAATTACTACTCTGACATCTTTCTTTTCCTTTAATGATTTGAACAGATTTGATAATTCGTTTAGCATCTTGCCATTTAAAGCATTCAAGACTTTTTGTCGATTAAGTGTGATCAGTACAATGTTATTGTTTTCACCCACATAATCTAGTTGGAGTAAAGAATTTTTCTCAATCATAAACTAACAATCTTAAAGTCATATCTAAATTTTGTGCAGTGTATTTTTAGAAAATTAGTAAAAAGAGAAATAGTACGGTGAATTAAACTTAGGAGCTTTATACTACACTATTCAAAAGTGAATAATACTAAAATAATACAATAAGCATATGTTTTTTCCTCAAAAAAGGGATACTTCAGCTGATGCCTGAAATAAGTATCTTGTAAAAAAGTTGCTTCACTGAATAATTATTCTGCTTCATAACCTCCTCCACCTGGAGTCTCAATAATAACTATATCTCCCTTCTTAATTTCCTTTGTAACTTTAGCTGGAAGACGAATTGATTCATCATTCTGTTTTAAAATGTTGCAACCTTTGGAACCAGTTCCTCCACCCAATAAACCAAAAGGCGCGTGCTCTCTTCTTTCACTTTGTATTGATAGTATAGCTTTTTCTGTCATCAATTCAACTGAACGACGAACACCGTTACTCCCATACCATTTACCTGAGCCACCAGTATTAGGTATTATTGAGTATTCATGTATTCGTAAAGGATAATATCTTTCCAAAACTTCCACAGAAGTATTTCTAGTATTAGTCATGTGACTATGTTTCGCATTAGGAGGAGTGTAATCCTTTCCAGCTCCTATACCTCCAGCAATTGTCTCGTAGTAAGTAAATTGCACTCCTTTAGGATTAACCCCACCTATAATTATGTTGTTCATTGTTCCACTACTCGCAGCAGGTATTGCTTCTGGGAACAGTTGTGCAAAAGATCCTAGCATAACATCTGTTATTCTTTGGCTTGTTTCTACATTTCCTGCAGCTACTCCAGCTGGAGGTAGAGGGTCTACTAAGGTTCCTTTTTTAGTTATTACCTCTAAAGTTTCATAGAGTCCATAGTTTGTAGCATAGTCTCTAGAAACTAAACAACGAAGAATGTAATATGTTGCTGAGAGTGTTACTGCATAGGGAGCATTAATATTACCTTCTACTTGAGGGTCAGTTTTACTATAATCCACAATAAGTTTTTCACCCTTCCTTTGCACTTCAGCTGTTATCGCAATAGGTTCTTCTCTCACTCCATCATTATCCATATAATCAGTATATGTAACTATTTTGTTCTCAGGAATGGTTTTCACAAGTTCTAAAGAAGCACTTCTTGATCTTTCGTTTAAGAAATCTATAATTTTCTGAACCCTTTCAAGAGAATATTTCTTCAAAAGAGCATGGAATTTTTTCTCACCAATTTTTGTTGAAGCTAATTGAGCTTGTATGTCTCCTTTTCGTTCATTTGGAACACGAATATTATCAAGAAAGCGATCAAACCACTCTTGATTTAAAACACCATCTCTTTCCAGAATGGTTGGATCTATAACAAATCCTTCTTCTTCCAAAGTATACTTCCCACTAGGCATAGAACCGGGAATTACACCTCCCACATCAGCATGATGACATCTGTTTGCAATATACCCAACTAATTGATTTTCATAGAAAACTGGTTTTACTACAGAAATATCAGGTAAATGTGTTCCACCTAAGTAAGGATTATTTGCGATATAGATATCACCATCTTGAATATTATCTTCCCCAAAAAACTTAATGAGTGCTTCTACGCCCTCGGGCATTGCACCAAGATGAACTGGAATGTGCTCTGCTTGAGCAATTAAACGACCAGATTGATCCATAATTGCACTGGAAAAATCTAATCTATCTCTGATATTTGGGGAAAAAGCTGAACGTTGAAGAACAATTCCAGTTTCTAGTGCAACATTTTTCAGTGACTGATTAATAACTTGTGCTTCAATTAAACTGAATTTCGAACTCATTTTCTTTCCTCCATAATGATATACCCGAACGAATTAATCTTTCCTTTTACCTTAGGAGGAATAACGATTGTTGTATCCAATTGATCAATAATACAAGGACCTTCTACCACATTTGCAGAGAGAAGTTTGGACTTATCTAAAATTGGTGTATCAATCCATTCTCCATCAAAATTCACTTTTCTTGTATTCTTATAAGCTGCTTCAGGAGGTTTTTTATCCCCTTCAGAAAGTTTTGTTAGTTTAATTCTAGGAACTTTACCAACACCAGTTATTGATAGATTAACTATTTCAACATCTAAACCTATATCAAACCAAGAGTAAGTTTGATTGTGAACTGAATGGAATCTTTCTATTACCTGCTTTAGCTGATACTTATCTAGTGGGAAAGAAAAATTTAGTGTTAGATAATCTGATTGACCAATATACCTAATATCAATGGAATATTTCAACGATTGATTTTCTTCAGAAACATTTTCGCTTGTAAGAATTGAGACGAGTTTTTTCTCTATTTCACTAAATTTTCCATTTATGTTATCAAAAATGATTAGGTCAGTTGTCTGGAGATAGGACTGTGTTATTTCGTGTTTAATATCTGAACTTACAAGACCATATGCTGACCAAACACCTGGAAAAGGAGGAATAATGACACCACCCATTTCTAGCTCTTGAGCTATATCCCATGCTTGCAAAGGACCCGCTCCACCAAAACCCAGTAAAGCAAAGTCTCTCGGATCTAATCCTCTTTGAATAGTTACTACTCTTATTGCATTAGAGATATTATTATTGAGTATTCTTCTGATTGATAGGGCTAATTCATCTAATGAATCTATTTCTAATGGGAATGGAGAAGACTGAATTTCATCCAGTAGTTTTGTCAAATAATATTTTGATTTCTCTGCATCAATTTCCATATTTCCAGCGAAATTATCTTTATGAACATATCCCAAATACAGATTTGCATCTGTCAATGTTACTTTTTCACCACCTAATGAATAACAAGCAGGTCCTGGGTTAGCACCTTGTGATTCGGGTCCCACTGAAAGAAGACCATCTGTGAATTTAGCTATTGATCCCCCTCCACTTCCTATTGTTTCAACATCGACCATGTTTGCAACTAGAGGAAAACCTCCGAAATCTCTTGATCGAAGAATAATTGGACCATCAATTAGAGCTGATACATCTGTAGATGTTCCACCTATATCTAGAGAAACTAGATGTGTTCTCTCTAGATGTTTGAGACTATCTGCTGCGGCTAGAACGCCCCCAGCTAATCCAGAGTATAGTGTTTGAATTCCAGACTTATCAATAGTTGAAACATCAGCCATTCCTGTGTTTGATTGCATTATCAATAATGGTGCATTGACTCCTTCTTGTTGAAGTTGTATTTTCAGTTTAGATAAATAGCTATTAACAACAGGACTAACTTTTGCATTAACAATAGTTGTGACAGAACGCTCATACTCTCGTATTTGAGGACTAGTTTCACTTGATAGATAAACACTGAAACCTTCATTCTTGAAATAGTCAGCAATCTCATATTCATGAGAAGGATTCAAAAAAGAGAACAGTAGAGATATAGCAATTGATTCAATGGATTTGTTCCTGAGAGTAGAAATATAATCTTTCAGAGTAGTAATATCCAATGTTTTTATTACCTGACCTTCACTATTTAATCTTTCATCCACTTCAAGAAGCAAATCTTTTGTAAAAGAAATCGGGTATTCCTGCTTGAACTTAAGATTGTACAACTCAGACCTCTGTTGCCTACCTATTTCAATTATGTCGCTGAAACCTTTCGTTGTCATAAACGCAATAGGTGGGCATTTATCTTCTAGAAAGGCATTAGTTCCTATTGTAGTACCATGTACAAGAAGATCTATATCTTGTGGTTGGAGATTAAATATATCCATCACATCTTTTAAACCCCGGATAATCCCTAAACTAGGATCAGAAGGGGTTGTAGGAGTCTTCCATGCACTGATTGAATCTTCTGAAACCATTACAAAATCAGTAAATGTTCCTCCTGTATCAATTCCTATCCTTATTGGAGTTTTATGGTTGTTCAAACTCAACAGTGTTCATGATGAAAAGAAATTAAATCAATTTAAAGTTTAGTAGATAACCATTTGACTATAACAATAATCGAAAATCTTTTTGTGCCCTCGTTTAGCATTATTAAATGCTTTCCAATCTTTTTCAGCTTGTTCTTTTCTATTTTTTATTTTTTTTCCTAACACTTTTCTTCACCAACATATACTTTACACTGCTCATCAAATTTTAAGAGGACGAGGAAAAGTGACCATCTAATGACCAACACGCTTTTTTTGTAAGTAAAAAAACAATAAAAACACCACAATTAATTTTATTACGGGTGAAAAAACTGTTTAGTAAAATTAAACAAATTTGGAAACCTGCTGTTTATCAAGATTGGTGGAAAGGTAGATGAGATTAAAGAAATGAAGTGAATTCTTCCAAATTTCAACTACTTTTATAGAAATCATTATATTCATTTAAAAGTTTAAACTATTGCATGAAGGTATATCATGTTTCAAGAAAGGACCTAATACCTCTAAAAGAGCCTTACAAATTTCTTAATGGTGATGTGTATGTTATTGAAACAGACACAGAAATGTGGATTTGGTTAGGATCTAAGTCTTATTGTGATGACAAGGCCGTTGGTGCTTGGATGGCTAGGACTTTAGAAAAGAAGAATCAAGACTTGAAAATAAAAACAGTTTTGGAAGGTGAAGAATCCGCTAAATTCACAGAGATTATTGATTTTGAAGTTGTAGAGGGTGACACTCCTGGCTTTCTAAAACATTTTGATAAGAAAATCCAGAAAGATATGCGATTACTTCAACTAAGAGAAGACGATAAAGGAGAAGTAGAGATCATAGATTTACCTCTTGAATATCAATACTTCAAATCTGATGATGCCTTCGTGCTTGATGCTCAAAAGAGCCTTTACATTTGGATTGGTAAAGAGTGTCAAGTTAAAGAAAAGTATGAAGCAGGTAGAATATCACGAATGCTCGAGGTTGAGAGAAAATACGCTCCATTGGTTTATATTATCGAAGAAGAAAATGAACCTGAAGGCTTTCGTAGTATGGTTTTCAAGCTAGGTATAAAAGATAGAGTAATTGAACTCAGAAGCACTGTTAGTAAGAAAGAGAAAAAACAAGAAAAGAAAAGATGGCAGTTCTGGAAATAGTTATCTGATCTTTTCGTAGTCAGCCACCCAGTCTGACACTTCATCTAATCTTTTTATTTCATCTTCATCTAGTTTAACTTCTAGTGCACCAAAGTTTTCCTCCAATTGTTCAACACTATTTGCTCCTATTATTGGTGCAGTGATGAAATCTTTTGTCAAAATCCACGCTATTGCTACTTGTGTCATCTTGACTTCCTTAGCTTCTGCAATTTCCCTCACTGTTTCATGTATTTTCCATCTTTTGTCTGTAAAGTATCTCTTTTCAGCACCCTCACTTCGAGGTGTATCCGGTTTTGGACCATCTCTAGAGTATCTTTCAGTTAAGAATCCTCCTGCTAGAGGACTGTAAGGAATAACTCCTAGACCGTATTTCTTAATCACGTGAAACATTTGGTGTTCTACTAGCATTCTTCTCACTATACTATAAGGTGGCTGGACTGTTTCAAATCTAGCATAGCCTTTTTGTTCACTTACCCAAAAGGATTCTACCAGCATCCATGGATGAATATTTGAAGCACCTATGTAATTTACAGTACCACTCTCAACAAGTAGATTTAATGTTTGAAGTGTTTCTTCAACTGGTACATCATTATCAAAACTATGTATTTGGTAGAGATCTATCCAATCAGTTTGAAGCCTCTTAAGACTCCCGGTTATAGCTTGATGGATGTGTCGTCTAGATAATCCCCGATCATTTATGTCATCACTCATTGCTCCACGTAATTTAGTTGCAAGAATTAGATTATCTCGGGTTCCACGATCTTTCAACCATTTACCAATAATTGTTTCTGTTTTGCCAGGATAACTATTGTCTGACCAATAAGAATAGATGTCTGCAGAATCAAAGCAATTAATTCCTAATTCTATTGCTTTATCCATTATTTTGAAAGATTCTTCTTCTTCCACCCTCCAACCCATTTGCATGGTGCCTAAAACCAATTTAGAAATTTTTATTCCTGTTGTACCAAGACGTTTGTATTCCATACAAATTGGTAAAATTCTTCTTCTATAAAGATTTTTCATGTGTGAAAAAAAATTTTTATTACTTTGATATATTGGAGGATGAAAATTTATTGCGTATTAAAGAAATTATTTTTGATATGAGTGAGAGATTATCTTGTTTAGTTGTATGTTTCAAATAATAATCTTGATTATTATGCATTAATCTGTGCTCTCCTAAACAATGAGGATGGAGAAGAACTTTACACCTTCTACAAACGGCATAACTAGCACCACATGTTTTTTTTGATTCGCCAATAGGTTTACCACAATGACCACAATTCCCTAAAATTTGCATGATTACAAGAAAGTTCATACACTTATTAAACTAATTAGAAATGAAGAAGGAAGGTGGAGCCCAGAGCGTGACTTGAACACGCGACAACTGGATCTTCAGTCCAGCGCTCTCCCAGCTAAGCTATCTGGGCACAAAATCACTAAGTTTTTTCTTTTCCTTTCCATTAAAAGTTTTTTGTCTATTGCTATAACTCGGTAAATGCTAATATTTAATATAAACCATTGTATCTTTAGGTCTGATGATTTATGTCTAAGAATAGATACTACTCAAAAAAAGATTATAAGGGAGATTTATCTTTATTCGGTACTGCTGCTGTTTTAACGCTTGTAGGAGTTTTGTCAATAGTTTTCAGAATTCTAGAAATAGATTTTATTGGTTTATCTAGCTGGGGATATTGGCTTTTTATACCTGCTTTTTTCACTGCAACAAGTGCCTTTGGTCATCTTTATACTGACAGAAGAATGAGAAACAACCTTCTTTCTGCTGTTCAAAACAGAAGTGGAAATGTTAGTTTAGATAACCTATCAGTGGAAACAGGGATTAAGTCACAAAACATTCTTCGCATACTCGTTGACATCCGAGCAACACATTCAATACAATATCGTTACGATGTAGAGACTGGAGATATTATTCTTGGCGATACGGTGCGATATGAAAAATCACCTGAATTTGTTTCTCCCATGCCCAAAAAACAGATGGATGTTATTTTCCCCTCAGGAGAAGTTAGTTTTTGTCCATATTGTGGTCATAAATCTGTTCCTAATTCTAGTTTCTGTGAGAACTGTGGTTCCAATTTGCAATAATTTCTTCTTCTTTTTTCTCTATTTCTGAAATGTTAAATGTATCACATCGTTGTCTGAAAGTTCGTATGTTATGCCAACTCTCTTTCTTCTTCCGTTAGGACCACCTTCAAGCAAAATAGCATCTTTGAAAATCTCTATTTTACTTTTTGTAACTCTTTGCATAACATCTTTCACTGTTATTGGATCATTGTAAAATACTATCGGCTGTTCTTGAATTTCATTAAAAGAATTCATTGTAAATATTCGAACAGGTTTAATCATTTCCACCATGTTTCGTTTTATTTCAACATAATCCTCTGAGGAAATCTTCTTCAAATGAGAAGAAGGCATAGTTTCAGTGTTTTTATCATATATTAAGAATGCAGGAATTTTTCTGGGGATAGTTTGAATAAAACCATCATCCATACGATTTCCAATTAATTCTATATTCTGTGTCTCCAATTCTTTCAGTATTATTTTGAAATCGTCAAAAGAACGTCCTACAATGAGAAGACAATCTGCAGAGTGAATCATACCCAAAGTTGACTTATCACCATCCCAACATCCTTCGTATATTGCAGGAATTTCTACAAGCTGAAAGCTGATTTTGTCATGTTCTAGTGCTCCGTATTGAGGTTCGATTGTAGTGTAAGGATAGGAACCAATGGGAATATCTGTCCCAGTTAGATTGTTGATCAGTGTACTTTTTCCACTATTTGTTACTCCAATAATGGCAAACTGAGGTGTTGATTTCTTTGTTTTAGTTCTGCTTCGAGAAGCTTTCTTGGCTTGTTCTATAACCTCTAATTCTTTTAGTTCCTTTCTCAGACCATCCTTTATCCTTCTATAATCTCCAACACTCCAGGGAATCTCTTTCAGTAGTTGTTGTATCTCTCTAGCTCGCTTAATCCCGTTTTTTCCTTTCAATCGGTCCTTTATTTCTTCCATCATCACACTGTAAGGTTTGGGAATTTTCTTCATCCCCCTATGCTTTCAGATTAATAATGATAGAATTCTTTATTAACATTTCATATTTTTTAGTCTTATGAGCAAGGAAAAACCTAAAGTTTATTTTGGTTCAGTCCAGCACGGAAAACCAGCAAGATTTGCTTCTTTTGGTGCAAAATTTGATAAAATTGTAGATTTACTACTAGAGCAGACCCCTATAGAAGAAAAAGACAAAGTAGCAATTAAAATGCATCTTGGATTTAATGATGGGTATCAGACCATACCTGTTTTTTTCGTTAGAAGATTAGTAGAAGCTATTAAGAAAAAGGGAGGTTATCCATTTGTTACAGATAATCCTACAGCAGTATATAATGCAGTAAGTAGAGGATATACTCAAGAAACATGTGGATGCCCTATAATACCTATTGCAGGTGTGAAAGATGGTTATGTTACACCGGTTGAAGTGAATTATAGAGGAATTGAAACGATTGATCTAGGAGGTGTTCTTAAGGACGCTGATGTTTTGATTGACTTATCTCATGCTAAAGGACATGGGTCTTGCGGCTATGGAGGAGCTATTAAAAATCTAGCATTAGGGGCATATTCAGGACCATCTAGATGGAGAAAAATTCATGGTGCATCTCATACAGATGAATATTGGGATAAAGAAAAGGGTTCACCTGAACTTGCGAAAAAATTAGTTGAAGCGTGTCCTTATGGAGCATTAAGCTATAATGAAGAAGAAGACAAGTTTAGAAGAAACTATCATGATTGCAGACAATGTCTTACTTGTTTGGAAATGGATCAAGGTGCAGGGGTGATAAAACTTCCTAGAGAAAGCTATTCTGCTTTTTCTGAGATGATGAGTATTGCAACACAAAAGGTTCTGGAAACATTTAATCCAGCAAAAATTATTTATCTAAACTTCTTAACACAAATCACAATCTATTGTGATTGTATGGGTTGTGGCATGGCTCCTATTGTCAATGATATTGGTGTTGTTGGAAGTAAAGACATTGTTGCTGTCGAAACAGCTACTCTCGATTTGATTAAAGAAGAGGGTTTGATTGAGAAGAACATTCCTCCCTACTTCAAACATGTCAACCTTAATCCTGATGAAGATCTCCATCCCTTCACTCGTGTCCATGGTCCTTACAAAGATCCTTACGAAACTGTAAGATTCGCTGAAAAGATGGGTTTAGGTTCTTCTGATTATGAACTAGTTGAAATACTATCTGCTGAAGAGACCATGAAAATGGAATCTCCCAAAATACAATATGAAGGACAACCAACCTTCTTTTAATTCTTTATCTCTTTTTTTTATCAAAGAATGTTGCTACAAAATCAATAATAACCCCATATTCTGTAACTAGACCTAAAAAGCTATCAAAGGAGATTCTTCGACAGAAGCTTTACTTGTATGAGCAGAGAAGTAACATAGATGCCACGGATGAAACTAATCTTCATATCGAACATTTTTTAAATTTCTGAATTTTTATTCTTAAGTGAGAATAATGAAATTGAAAGGTAAATCTCTTCTTTCTTTGAAAGATTTTACAGCAGAAGAAATACGTTTTCTTCTTGATGAATCCAAAAGGTTGAAAGCTGATTTCAAAGCTTATAAACGTGATAAATCCCTGTCAGGAATGACATTGGGTATGATTTTCCAAAAGCGTTCTACAAGAACTCGTGTTTCCACTGAAGTTGCTATGTATTTTCTAGGTGGTCATGCTATTTTCTTGAGCTCTGCTGACATTCAGCTAGGTGGTGGTGAAACAATTAAAGACACTTCACGTGTACTTGCTAGGATGGTTGATGGTATACTTGCCAGAGTATATGCTCATGAAGATGTCAAAGAATTAGCTAAATACTCCACTGTACCTGTAATTAACGCTTTATCTGATAAATATCACCCTCTTCAAATACTTGCAGATTTGTTAACTATTGAAGAACACAAAGGAAGATTAGTAGGATTAAAACTAGCTTGGGTTGGAGATGGAAACAATGTATGTAATTCATTATTAATTGGTTGTGCAAAGATGGGATTACACATGTCTGTTGCAACTCCTAAAGGATATGAACCCCCTAATGATGTTGTTTCAATGGCTAAGGATTTTGCAGAAGAAACAGGTGTTAAAATAGTGATATCAAATGACTCTGTCGCTGCTGTCACTGATGCGGATATTATAGTTACAGATACTTTCATCTCTATGGGTGAAGAGGATCAAGAAAAAGAAAAATTAGCTGCGTTTAAAGATTATATAGTGACCGAAGAACTTTGCTCAAACGCTAAATCAGATTATTCCTTCATGCATTGTTTACCATATAAACACAAAGAAGCAACAGAAGAAGTATTTGAAAGTGAACATAGTATTGTCTTTGATGAAGCAGAGAATAGATTACATACTGTTATGGCAGTTTTGAATGCTTTTATGGGATAGCTCCTTTTCCTTTTTCTTTATTTTCTTTCTTTATTTTTCTTAACTCTTTATATTTTCACGAAAACTTTTTACAGTTCTTGTATCTCCTTCTAGATATGATTCGAGTTGCGAGTATTCAAATTTCACCGGTCTTTCTTAATGCACAAAAAACCTGGGAAAAACTATCTGAAAAAATTATTGAAGCAAAATCAAATGGTGCTGATTTAGTAACATGGGGGGAAACTTTAATCCCGGGGTATCCTCAGTGGGTATCTCCTTCTGGAGGTGCTAAGTTTAATGACCCCCAACAGAAAAAAGTGTATGCGAAATATTGGCAAGAAGCCATCAAATTGACTAACAGTTCTATTATTCAAAAAATGAAAGCATTAGCGAAAAAATTAGACATTATGTTCATGGGAGGAATTGCTGAAAAAGATGGTGGATCAATTTATTGTTGTCTACTTACCATTGGTCAAGACGGGGAGATAAAGGGTCGTCATCGTAAACTTAAACCAACATATGAAGAAAGGTTAGTTTGGGCTGATGGTGATAGATTAGGATTAAAAACTCATGACTTGAAAAACATCAAAGTTGGAGGATTAAACTGCTGGGAAAATTGGCTTCCATTAGCGCGTGTAGCTTTACACCTTCAAGAAGAAATCCTTCATATTGCTGTATGGCCCGGAAGTTCAGGACTAACTGAAGACATTACACGGTTTATTGCACTAGAGGGGCGTTCCTGGGTCGTATCTACATCAGGTCTGTTAAGACCTATAGATTTCGCACATCTAGATGAATCAGAATTTCCGATGAAAAATATGATGGAATCCCGTTCAAGAAGCTGGCAAAATGGAGGATCAGTAATAGTCGACCCAAAGGGTGATGTTGTTGCAGGTCCCTTAATTGATGAAGAAGGTATAATTTATGCTGATGTTGACCCACTTTTAGCTATCCAAGAAAGACAAAATTTCGATATTAGCGGTCATTATTCAAGATTTGATCTTTTTAATAAACCTTAATTTCATTCTTCTTAATTTGCAATTATCTGAATTTTCTCTTTTTCCTCTAATTTTTTCTCTGAGGTTAGTTCTTTTTCTGTTTGTTCTTTTCCTTTCCAAATAGATGATGCAATCCAATCAGTTGTTCTTCTATGAATAAAAGGAAAACGTTTAGCTAGCCAAATTAATGGAATAAAGATCCATGGTTGAATAAGCTCATCTTTAGGTTTTTCAATTAGTTTAGCAATTTTTCGTGTAAGTTTTCTTGCGTCAAATCCTTTGAAAGAGGATCTACCTATTCCTGCAACTTGGTTAAATTCTGTATTATACGGGCCTGGAAAAACTGTGGAAATAGTTATTCCATATTCCCTTACTTCTTCCCTAATACAATCACTAAACACTTTTACAGCTGATTTTGTTGCACAGTATACAGCAAGTGAATAAGGTGGAAATAGAGCAAGAGTTGATGATAGATTAATAATATGACCATTTTTTTGCTCTTTCATTATTGGTATGATCATCTGTGTTAATTTCATTAACGCTAGAACATTCGTTTCAATTAATTCGTTAATTTCTTCTTCTGGTTGTTCAACAAACAAATTCACTTTTCCTAAACCAGCATTATTTACTAAAACATCTATTCTGCCGAAAGCTTTTAGCGTAAATTCAATTATCCTTTTCCTATCATCAGCACTTCTTACATCTCCTACAATAGGAAGAACTTTGATTTTTTGTTTCTTTAGTAATCGAGCAGTTTGCATTAATTTTCTCTCTCTTCGTGCTACAATTACCATTTTTGGTTTCAAAGGTACTAACGCAAGAGCTAAATGCTTCCCTATTCCAGAAGATGCTCCTGTGATAATAATTGTTGATCCTTCTAGCTTCCCCTTTTTCTTACCTATAATAGCTTCGCTCATAGAATCATAGTTTTACATTAATTATGATATAAAAAAACCACAATTATTATTAGGTTATAAATTAGTTTCAACACATGACAAAACGTATTTTTACTGCGAAAGAGGGTAATATTGATCTTTTAGTAGATTTAACTATTGCAGTAATAGGTTATGGAAATCAAGGAAGAGCTCAGGCGCTTAACATGAGAGATTCTGGTTTAAAAGTTATAATTGGAAATAAAGAAGATGAATACAAAAACAGAGCTAAAAATGATGGATTTGAAGTTTATTCAATTAATGAAGCAGCGAAACAAGGAGATATTCTTTTCTTTTTAATATCAGATGAAATAATGGAAGAAATCTATGATAGAGACATAAAAGAAAATCTCAAAGACAAGGGAGCGTTAGTTTTTGCAAGTGGATATAATGTTGCTTTTGGAATTATAAAACCGCTAGATAGGCACGATATTCTTTTAATCGCACCAAGAATGATTGGGATGGGGGTTCGAGAACGTTTTCTATCAGAAGAGGGATTTTACAGTTTTATTCATGTAGAAAACGACTCTTCAGGTAATGCTAATGAAATACTTCTAGCTCTCTGTAAAGCAATTGGTACTCTTAAAAAAGGAGCAATTGATGTTTCATTCAAACAAGAAGCAGTTCTTGATTTGTTCAATGAACAAGCATTTGGTCCTGCTTTCGGTCATGTATTATTAACAAGCATTTACACACTAATAGATGCAGGATATCCAGCTGAAGCAGTATTAACTGAGATGTTTATGTCAGAAGAAATGAGTTATACCTATAAAAAAATGGCTCAGGTCGGGTTAGTTAAACAAGTAGAGTTTCATTCTCAAACAAGTCAATATGGAGCTATGAGTAGAGGGATTAAGTTTAGAAATCTTCCTCTGAAGAAAACAATGAAAGAGATCTTAGAAAATATTGAAAGTGGAAAATTCGCAGAAGAATGGAAAAAGAAAACCTCTAAGATTATTTTTAGATTTCTAAAATTCTTTGCAACTAAAACTAGAATCAATAAACTAGAGCAGGATGTAAGAAGTAATCTCAAGCTAAAAGAAATGAATAATCTTGAATACTTAGAACCCAATATTGATGAATTTAAAGAAATAAAAGAAGAAATAAAAGAATTCGAAGAATATTTTAAGGAACTTTAGAAATCAAACAAGAATAAAGTCTTTTTCTATATTTTCTAAGATTTCAATTATTCTTGTTCTCTGAGGAGATTTAGCTCCTTTTTTATCAATTAATGCCACATCTGTTTCCTCTAGTGTTTTTTCAAATGCTTCCATTATGATTTCTTCAGACAAATAATCAAGTGTGTGTTTTGCTGCTATGTGACTAACAAATGCAGTGTTGTTCTCTATAATGTGTTTACGGAAACGGTATGCATAATGATTTCCACCAAACCCTACATAGCTTTCCCCTTTGAAAGATACTCCTTTAATGAATGATTGAGCAGTTTCAATTATTGCCTCACCAACAGCTAATGATGCTTTTTCATTCACCCATGAACTTTCACTACTTCCTAATTCCATGAAAACTAAAGGGGTTCTTAGTTTAGTTGGACCGTGATGTGTGACTTCTAAATCAACCTTAAAATCTGACAAATTATAGATCTCTTGTTTAGTTTGAAGGTTTCGAAAACCTTCTTTCAACACAATTGCAGATGTGTGTGACAATTCTTTCTCTCTTCCACCCAGAGTAATTATTGACCAATTTCCTGTTGGATGTATCAAAAATGCTGGAGTTCCTGATGCAGCTCTGTGTCTACTTGCAAATATGTATAATTCAGCTTGTATATCTAAATCAAGATGATTAGATTCCACCCCATCTTTATTTGAGTGAACTACTTTAATGTCATTAGGAAACTTTTCAAAGGAGAAAATTGGATTGTTATCGAATTTTTCATCGGATTCTTTAAAATATGATTGACTTGATAGTATTTTCCAAATTGTTTGAGCTGCTAAATCTGGTTTTGGTATTACAATCGCAACTTTTGTTTTAATTTTCAAGTGAAACCCACCTAAAGATGCTAAAGGGAAAGTATTTTTCATATTTCATAAATCTAAATAAGTGAACCTTTTAGTCCTCATACTGGACTTGATAACTATTAAGACCTATCTTCTTAACTTCTTTGAGTTCTTTGAGACTAAATGTAATTTCTTGTTTTGTTTTCACAGGAAATCCATATTTTGTGTTCTTGTGTTTTGGGTCTCCATGTTTTTTTGTGTATTCTTTTATAAAATCAATGTGTTCTTGAATCCTTTTACAGTTAAAATCATTAGCCAATTCAATTATCCCTCCAATTCTTTTCTCGATGATTGTTCTGAAACTTTCTTCAATTTCTATTCCAATACTATTTCTTTCTAATGCTATTGCAGCAAGCATTGTTGTTCCTGTACCTATGAAAGGATCTAATACTAGGTCTCCTTTCAATGAATACATGCTAATTAAGCGATAAGCTAATTCGAAAGGAAATGCAGCACTTCTTTTTCTAGTATTATTTTCTTTAAGCGACTGGTGAACTCCTTTAAGGTCCCACATATCCGAGAACCACTTATTTCTTTCTTCCCAGAAATACGAACTATCACTTCGAAGTTTCCTCTCGTTTTCCGTCTTGAATTCCCGTTTTCCACCTTTTCTTAAAATCAGAATATATTCGTGTTCTAAAGTAACATATGCCCCCGGAGGAAGCATTCCTGATCCTAGAAATTTATTTGGAACATTAGTTAGCTTGGTCCAAATAATAAATGGTAAGCATTTGAATCCTAGTTTCAAACAGTGAGATATAATTCTCGAATGCGAAGGATATAAACTAAAATCGTTACCTATACGTCTAGTAGCATCACCAATGTTAATGCATGCTATACCATTGGTTTTTAAAACTCTATACATCTCATTCCAGACTTTGTCTAACTCTCTGTGCATCAATTCAAAAGCTAATTCCCCATTATTATTCTCCAACGAGATTTTAATATCAGGATTTTGTTTTGAAAAGACTTCATCCCACATTTCAATCATTGGATAAGGACAACTTGTAACACTCAAATTTACAGTTTCATCTTCAATTTCTTTGATGTCTTGCGAATTAATGAAATAGAGTGTGTGAAATGATTGCGACATTTTTAACCTCTTATTACTTAGCTTCCCATTACTTTGTTAGATAGCTCTACAAATGTATGATAGATATTTAGAACATTGCCTAGATTAAAGTTTTGTTCAAAAGCTCTTAAAATCTTGAATGAATGCGAAAGATTTTTTTATTCCACGTCTAGTATCACAACAATATCTTATTACAAATTGTCTAAGTGAAAAAAATGACAAATGAAGAGAAAATCACCATTGTGATTGATGATAGGAAAATTGAATGCCAAACTGGAAGAACATATTTTGAAGTCGCTCAAGAAAATGGAATCGAAATACCAACTTTGTGTCACCATCCTGAGCTAGAACCAGTTGGAAAATGTAGAATCTGTGTTGTTGAGGAAGAAACAGCAGAAAAAACAAGAACTGTAGCATCTTGCAAAGAGTTTGTGAAGCCAAATGCAAAAATAAGAACTATTACAGACAGAATACAGAATACAAGAAAAGCTCTAATTAGCAAAAGATTAAAATCACATTCTTCAGATTGTGAAGTTTGTAAAGTAACTGGTGGCTGCAGACTCTTTAAACTTGCTGAACAGTATGTTCCAGAGGAACTAGTTGGGAGACCTGAGAGAGAAGAAATTGAAATCGAATTATCTGAAAAAAACGAGTTCTTTTCACTTCTATATGAGAATTGCATAAAGTGTGGTCTTTGTGTTAGAGTTACAAATGAATTACAGGTTTGTAACGTTTTATCGATAGAAAAAGGGAAATTTGATGGATATCCAAGCACCCCCGATGGAGAAAGTTTTGAAAAACACGGTTGTGTAGCTTGTGGTAATTGTGTCGCAGTTTGCCCTGCTGGAGCACTTGTTTCCAACAAAGTTTTAGAGATTGAAAATGCGGATAATCTATTCCGAACAACAACAATCTGTTCTTACTGTGGAGTCGGTTGTAATTTCAATCTCATTGTAGATTCAAAAACAAATACTATTGCATATGTGGATTCAAATTCAGACAATGAGGTTAATGGATTAGCTTTGTGTGTAAAAGGGCGTTTTGGGTGGGATTTTGTTGACCATCCTGATAGAATAAATACTCCTTTAATCAAGAGAGATGGTGAATTCGTAGAGGTGTCTTGGGAAGAAGCATTCGATTTGATTGAGAATAAATTGAAGACCATCCAAGAAGAAAGTGGTCCAGATTCTCTAGCTTTTCTTGCTTCTGCAAAGTGTACTAATGAGGAAAACTATCTTATGCAGAAATTTGCAAGAGCAGCTATTGGTACCAATAATGTAGATCATTGTGCTCGTTTGTGCCACGCTTCAACCGTAACAGGTCTTGCTCGAGCATTTGGTTCAGGAGCTATGACTAATAGTATAGGAGATTTGTCAAATGATGCTGAAGTAATTTTCATCATTGGCAGTAATACTACTGAAGCTCACCCAATTATTGGAATGAAAATTAAACAAGCAGTAATAAAGGGTAAAACTAAGTTAATCGTTGCTGACCCAAGAAAGATTGAACTAGCCAATTATTCAGAGATATATCTTCAACAGAAACCAGGATCCGATGTTGCCCTAATTAACGCTCTTATGAAAATCATTCTTGAAGAAAACCTTCATGATGAAGAATTTATTAAAAGTAGAACCGAGGGATTCGAAGAACTCAAGAAAGGTTTAGAAGAAACTTCTTTGGAAGTTTTGTGTAAAATTGCAAATGTTAGGATTGAAGAAGTTAGAGATGCTGCTCGATTGTATGCTGGAGCTAAAACCGCATCTATTGTGTATTCGATGGGAATCACTCAGCACACTACTGGCACAGACAATGTTCTTTCACTAGCTAACCTTGCAATGATTACAGGAAATATTGGACGTCCTGGTGCAGGAGTTAACCCATTAAGAGGTCAGAATAATGTTCAAGGAGCTTGTGACGTTGGTGGACTTCCTAATGTTTATCCTGGTTACCAAAGAGTTACTGACCCTGAAGTGAAAACTAAATTTGAAAAATCATGGAATGTTTTAAAACTAGATGACAAGGCTGGTTTAACAGTAGTTGAGATGATGCACGCATCTGCTGAAGGTAAAGTTCGTGGTATGTATATAATGGGAGAGAATCCTGCATTAAGCGATCCAAATCTCAACCATGTTCGTGAAGCTCTTGAAAAAGTAGAATTTTTAGTAGTTCAAGATATTTTCATTACTGAAACCGCTAAATATGCTGATATAATTCTACCTGGAAAAGCATTTGCTGAAAAAGATGGAACTTTTACTAACACAGAAAGAAGAGTACAAAGAGTACGCAAAGCTGTTGAACACTTAGAAGATAGAAAGGATGACTGGGAAATACTACAGACAATGTTAAACAGGTTTGGAATTAAAACAGAGTATCAAAGTCCAAGTGATATAATGGACGAAATCGCTGAGATTTCTCCAATTTATGCAGGTATTGACTACAAAAGAATAGAGAAAATTGGTTTGCAATGGCCATGCAAAGATAAGAACCACCAAGGGACAAAGATTCTACATCAAGATGAATTCAGCAGAGGAACAGGTAAGTTCCATAAAATTTCCTACATTGATCCTGCCGAATTGCCTGATAAAGAATACCCAATGATACTAACAACAGGAAGGATTCTATATCATTTCCATACAGGAGAGATGTCACGTAGAGTCGAAGGATTGAATAAAAGAAGACCAATAGAAAGAAGCGAAATAAATGTCAATGATGCTAAACGGTTAAAAATTGATGATGGTGACAAAATGGTTATAGAATCAAGAAGAGGAAGAGTTGAAACGGTAGCAAGAGTCACAGAAAGAATCCAAGAAGGAGTAGTTTTCATGAGTTTCCATTATAAAGAGTCAGCTGCCAATCTTCTAACAAATGATGCTTTAGATCCATACGCGAAAATTCCTGAATTTAAAGTCTGTGCAGTTAAGGTTACAAAATTATAAGCTTCGTAAAATCATAATGTTTTTCGAGGTTTTATTTCCATTTTTTCTTTTAACTCACTTATCGTTCTAATGTTTCTTTCATCTCGTTCTTCAGGAACTGCTTGTAATAAATCTTGTAAAGCATGAAGTGCAAGAAAAGGCAATTTGTTATCTAACCAATATTGGTATTCATGCTTTAAAACAATAGAAGCTAAATCTAGATATTCCTCTCTACTGATTTTAGAGTTCATCTCAAAATACATCCCCCAAAGAAATGCTGCGTAAAAATTCTTGGTTTTTATTAATTTTTGTAGGAATTTACTCTTACTTACTTTTTCTCCAGCGGTTTCAATACTCAGAAGTTTTTTACGTTGAATCATCCTAGGAGGTAGTATAGTAACATCTGTTGCTGTAGCTATTTTACTTTCTAAAAGCTGAATATCTCTTGGTTGATTAATGTTCTTAAAAATCAATGGTGACAGATTGTTTGTCTCAAGTATTTCTGTTGCATTATATATTTGTAAATGTGGTGATAACCGAATTATCACGTCCGCTCTAGATAGGTGAAGTTGCAGAAATTGAGGGGGGATGTATATCTTTGAACCATAGAAGCAAAGTAAAGGTTCAATCATACCATTTTCGAAACACAAAAAGCTTGTTCCAAATTCATTAACACTTAATTTATCGAAAATTTGGAAATTTAAGAATGGTCGATCAGAAGGAATGAATTGAATATTACAATCATTATGTTTCCTTAAAGAAGATGTTATTCCAAGAAGAGCACCATCAAATCTAAAACTCTTATTATCGACTATAAAGTCAGGAATTAGAGATAATTTATGTTTCTCTATTAATTTTGTATACTGTCTTTTCCTTTCTTGAGAATTCACAGATATTGAGATTTTCTCATAATATTCAATTCCTTGTGTTATAAGATGAACTAAAAGTGGAACTTTGTTAAAAGATAGCAGAGCTTTATCTTTCCATTTTTTTTTCCTATTTTGGAAGCGACGAGAAAAACCACCAGCTAAAATGCTTAAGACAGTATCTTTCATTATTTTATTATAGAAATGTCTCCATAAATTACTTTTGTGATAAACAAAATAAAATAAAATAAAAATAAGGAGAATTTAATCTTCAGAATCTTTCTCAAGTTCCTCTTCTACAGTGTCTTCAACAATTTCAGTTATTTCTTCAACTTTTTCTTCAACCACTTTTTTGATGACATCTTCGAGAGATTCTCCAACTACATCTTCAACAATTTCTTCAGCCATTTCTTCTGCGGTATCCTTACTTATTTCCTCAGAAACTACTTCGATTATTTCTTCTACAGCTTCTTCTATTGCATCTTCTGCGACTTCTTCAACAGCTTCTGCAACTTCTTCGATTATTTCTTCAATCACTTCTTCTACAATTTCCTCTACGGCTTCAGCTTTATCCATTCCTTTTTCTATGGCTTCTTCTAACTCTTCTTCGACTTCTTCAAGGACTTCTTCAATTACGTCTTCAACGACTTTCTCAATTAGTTCCTCTGCTTTTTCTTCGAGAGCTTCTTTAACAACACCTTCGAATGTAACATCACCTAATTCTTTTGCAACACCAACTGCCACCTTATCTACAACTTCTTCAACAACTTCTTCAACGACTTCTTCAACGACTTTCTCAATTTCAGGTTTAGATTCAAATGGTGTTTCGGGTATCGCTTCAATTGCTGGTTCATGAGTTGGATCTACAATTGGTTGAGGATCAAGTACTGCATCAAGTTCTGCTTCAATTATGGGTTCAGGCTCAGCTACAACCTCAGGTTCAACTTCAGGCTCAGGCTCAGTAAAGACAATTGTTTGTGGTTCAGGTTCAAGCTCAGAAGTAGGTTCAACTGCCTGTTCTTGAGGTGGAAGAAGTGGTTTATCTTCAGGTGGTCTTTCTACTCGTGACTGGACTGATTTAGGATATGAATCTTGTCGTGAATCTCCTTGAAAACCCCCAAGATCTGTTTCAATATACTTTTCTTGAACAGTTTTAAACAAATCACCAATATTATCATCAGTTATCTGCTCAAGCCTACATTTTATTCCTACTCTTTCTCCACTAGCAAGTAAAAATCCTGATCTACTAATAGTATCAGCTTGTCTTCTCCCTGTTCTTTGAGCAACAAGCCCAAGCTGTGTGCTAAATATGAGGTGCCACTCATTCTTATCATGATTAAAGACTAAAATCCCATCAATATCTAATCCAGATAATCGATTGCTTATTTCAGCTGTATCTGAATCTAATAATTGTTGAAACTTTGTTTGGTCCCTTAATTCGCTAAAATCTCCTTTACTATGATTGTATGCTAAAAATACATTTGATGGATTCATAATGGTACCTTTTTAAATCTATAATGAAAAATGCTCGATTTAAAATAAAAAGTTATTCTCTTTAGGCAATTGTACAGATTTCTGCTAAAAAGTACTTTTAGCTTAAATTAAAGAAAAAGAAAAAGAAAAAGGATTATTGTGAAGCAATTTGTCCTAAATCAGTGTTTACAGTCACAAGAGAATCGATGATATTGTTAAATCCGACTCCTACATCAGCAATTTCAGCTGGAGAGGGACTTCCACCTGCAGCTATGTTTGTGATGAAAATCATATCAGATTGAACATTGATTAGAGAGATACGTATATTATGAATAGCTGTAACGCTACCAGAAAGTTGTATCATTCCTCCAGTCTCTGTTTGGTTCATATATATTTCAGCACTTTCCATATTAGCAATAGCTGAAGCGAGTGAATTATTTGCTGCTGTAAAGTGGATTGAAGCTGCTGGATAATCAGGTACATAAAAGTCATCATTTCCATCATTCACTTCCGTAGTCACAGTTTTTAAATCATCCATTGCTGAAAATAGATAATAGAACGAATGGGCTATCGCATTTGCATTTCTAGCGTTCAACGTTAAATTGAATTGATTGAAGTTTGTTGCAAATTCATATGCAGTAGAACTAAATTCACCATATGTATTGTTGTTTGCTTTTTCTTGGATATCAACGATGTGAGTATCAAGGGAATCAGCACTCTCCATCAAATCATTTGTTGAATTCCTGAAAGCGTCTAAATCATATAAGATGGGACTATAGTCTGTGACATTTTCATAACCACTATCAAAATTAGATAATGTTGAATTCATTGCCATTAATACGGGACCCAAATCTCCTCCGAAGTAGCTAATCTCAGCTGCTAGCCCAGTCATATCTACTAAGAAAGCAACGGTGTAGTTCAGAATTGGTGTATCGGAATAAATTAATGCATCTACTTCAGGAGTGTTTAGAGCATTATAAGTGACATTAAAATGTTCTCCTGCTCTGTCAAAGTAAACATCTGTACCAACGAAGTTTGTTTCATCTCCTATTGTTTCAGCTGCTTTCATCACATTGTACGCTCCTTTGAAGAAGTGTATTAAGGCAGCATACTCACTTTGGGTTCCATTTGTAAATGTTGGGGCGCTGATTAATACATCAATAAGACCTGTTGCTTCCTCAAACATGTCGATATAGCCTTCAATTTGGTCAAAAACAGGGGTAACTGTCTCTCCAACTCCTCCAGGAATTGTCCCTAGGGCTTCTTCAATATCAGTCCAATCAACTTCTTGAACTTCTGCTAGTGCTTCATCCAAAATATCAGAGCTGTTGCTGAATTGCAATATACCGTCATTGACATATTCTATTCCTTGATTGAAGAGATCATCGTCTATAGATTTCTTTATTTCTTCTCCCTGGGCTGTCAATATTGAACCACTACTTGTATTTAGAGCTTGAGAAATAGAATTAAATCCTTGGAAGATCTGGAAAGATGCATTTGCAAACGGACCCACTCCTCTAAACAGTATGAATACTGCTTGGAATAAATGATTTAGATCGTCTGCAGCGTCTCCAATACCATATGGGAGGAGTCCTAAGCCCCAGAGAAATGAGGCTATGTCTTCACCACCTTTTTCAAGCCATTCCGAAGCGAGATTAAAGCTGTTTACTGCTCTGTTAATTTCACTTTGATTAGCGTTTTGTATGTCAAGCAAGACTGTAAAGCCATCTATCATATAGAAAGCTCCTATGCTAATATTTGTTCCCAGATCCAATACACCAGCAACTAGGAGATGAATTGTCGGAGCTATAATCATTCCAAGAATGAAGAACACAAGTGCAAAGAATCCTGAAAGTAATAACATCCAATCGGGTTTTTGCGTGAATATTTGAATAATCCACGTAAGTCCTATCATTCCAAAAGTCATTATGGGAATCATAATAACTAAGTCAATAAAAAAAGCTAAGATAGAGAATCTCTTGATTTGGTCCATATTATCTACAATCGCTGCTGGAACATTGTTTTCCCAAAGTTCTGTTTCACTAAAATCATCAACGTGATCTGACAATAGTATGACACGTTCTGAAACAGGAGCAAGAGGATTGTAGATGGGAGCGTTTAGATAATGTAATAGGGCTCCAGCGCCGAAGAGGACAATTAAGAGTAGAATCGCTAGTAAAACTTTCGCTTTACTCCTTGTTAATCCTGCAAAAATCCCCAAACCAAGAAGACCTAAAGCATATGCAATTATTGTAGCAACAAAACTATCAGCTGGTTGCAATGCTGCTTGTAATATGAACATTAAAGCAATAGTCCAAATGGCAAGAAACAGAAGTCCCCATCCAAGAAAACTCCATTTTTTCTTTTCTTGATCTGAAGGCATTTCATATGCAATTTTTTCAGTACTCATATTTTAAACCTCAGAAATCATTAATGGATTCTAAATAGTGAATAGCAGTATAGGGTATTTATATGTGTTGAAATTAATAAAATAGAAGTAATCCGGGATTCAATTTCTGAACTAGAAGATTTAAATCATTGATTTTCATCAGTAGAGATTACACAAAATCACTACTGAGCCATAACATCTGATAGTTGATTATTAACATTTGACAGAGTGTCTATAATTAAAGTTGAATTACCAGAAACATATGAAAGATTTGCTACAGGGCCTAAACTTGCAAGTGATAGAAGGTTGTTGAAATAGATAATGACGCTCTCTAACGTGTTTTTTATTTCTAAAAACATAGTTCTGGTTTCTTCAAGTTGAACCATGTCTCCTTCTGCTGTTTTATTCATATATGAAATAGCTGAATCCATTTCTGACATAGAACTGTATAGAGATACATTTGCCATTATAAATGAGTTATTAGCTTCAACATATAACGAATCATTTACGAACTGCTGTTCGCCAATTATAATATTATCATGCATATCTTTCAAATGCCCCATTGAATTAAAAAGGTGAAAGAGAGCTTTTGCAATATTGAAAGAATTCTCAGCATTAGTTATTAAGTCGAATTTTTCTAATGAAGATACTATTTGTTGACTTGGTTCACTAAAAACTCCATAAGTTTCGTTCTCTGATTTTATCTTCATTAAAGATATATCATAATCAATTTCATGTGCAGTGGTGTTTAAACTTTCGGAAAGATTAACCAGACCATCAAGCTCATTACTAATTTCTGGATAGCTAGTAATATTTTCATATCCTTGATCGAAATTTGAAAGTGTATCATTTAAACCGCTAAAAACAACCCCTATGTCAGAACCATATGAACTGATGTTAGCTGATATTTTGGTCATATCATAAATGAAACTTAATGTTTCATTGAAGAAGATTGTTTCTGATCCAATCATTTGTTGTGCTTCATCTCTTGCTAATTGGTCAGAAACTAAACTGAAGTTGGATCTAGCATCATCAAAAAAAGCTGCTGTACCATTGTAAGCGCTATTATCGCTAATATAATCAGCAGCATTTATCAAATTATAAGCACCATATAGGAAATGAGTTAGTGTTGCATAACGAGAAGGTAATTCATTCTTAATTGGGTGCTCAACCAAAATTTCTATAACTCCTGGTACTTTGGAGAATGACTGAATATATTCTTCTATATCTACAATGTATAGCTGAATTTCATCAGTTTGAAAAGGGAGTCTATCAAGAAAGCTGTAGATATCAGATATATTTGCTAAATTGATTTCATCAAACGCTTCATAAAGTAAATTCATGCTAGAACCAAGCTCATTTAAACCTGCTTCGACTTTATTTACACCGATTTGAAACAAGCTTTCATTTACTACACTTTTCTTAATAGTAAATCCTTGAGTAGCTAATGTTTCGCTTGTATCGCTTTGATTCAAAGATTCAGAAACATCTTGGAAACCCTGAAAAATCTGATATGAACCGTTAATCAGTGGTTCAACCCCACTTAAAAGAATGAGTGAAGCATCCATAAAATGTAGTAAAATTTCAGTGATTTTGATAAATCCAAATATAAATGAGAACATATTGATACTATTACGTGCATTTCTAATGTTTTCTTCAGCTAGAAGGAAGTTTTCTAATGCTCTGTTTATATCTTCTTGGGTAGCATTTCCAAAGCTTCCCATAATCTCAACACTCCCAGCTATATGATTTGCTCCAACTAATGTATTCCCTCCAAAGTCTATAAAACCAGCCAAGCTCAAATGGATGACGGGTGACAATACTAAACCAATTGTAAATAATACAAGTGCCAAGACAATTAAGAAAGATGTTGAAATTTCTTTTTTGGAAGTAACTAGTTTAATAAACCACACGAGTGAAAGAGAACCTACCATAAATATGAGAAGTATTATGATAAAATCAACAGCATAAGCAGCTAAACTCCATAGTTCGAGATTTTCTACGGTTATGCTACCAAAAATAATCCCCTCAGTTCCAAACAGATTTGTACTATTCTTTATGGATTCTACAACAAAAAAAGCTCTTTCAGATAGAGGAGACAGAGGATTGTATGCTGGTAGATTTGTAACATGAAAAAGAATACTCAACCCAAATACGATTAAAAGAAGTACTGGAAAAGCAATCGCAATTTTCTTTATGTTGTTAACAAGTAACGAGAAAATTACTAAACCCAGAAGTCCTAGAGAATAAGCAATAATACCTGCTGCCAAGCTATTTCGAGGTTGGAGTGTTGCTTCAAGGAGAAACATAAGAGTAATATTCCAAAGCAGGAAGAATAAACATCCCCACCAGAAAAATGATCTTCTCTTAGTCTCCTTTTCTTCTTCTGGAACTACCACAGGTGAAGGGAGAGGTGTTCTTCTTTGTTCCTCAGGTAAAACAACAGATTGAGGACGAGGATGAACTGTTCTTGTATCATCTGTTATTTGTTGAGAGATTTCTTTTGGTAGTGGTGGAGGAGTTGGAATAGAAGCAGTTGGCGGTTGAGTAGGTTCCACAGGACGAGGAGGTTTTGGGGGATATAGTTCTTTTTCTTTTTTCTCTTTCTTCAGTTTCTCTTCATCTTCTTCTGTTGGTTCTGAGTATGGAGGTGGTGAATTTTCATTCATAATTTACCAGTTTCTACAGCAATACTAACACATAAGTTTTTGTTACTATTTATAGATGTTGGAGATAATTTTTCAAGTAAATAAAAAATTTTCTTTAAAGGAAAAAACTTTGAAATTCTGATAATATTTCCATTCCGAATTCAGGCTTTAAATTTGAGAAGTTAACAATATTTTGAGTTCTTCTGAACAATGCTGTTTCAATTTTCCTTATATTAGAGCCAATTATAGAAACTGAATGAGAGGGAAATACAAGAAACAAGAGCACGGGAGTAAATGAATCTTCTTTGTTATGATCCTCTGTTAAAAGAAGATCAAAACCGTATACAAAAGTATAATCAGATAATTGCAATAGCCCTCTAAATCGTCTTGAATTTTCCGTACTATAAGGAAGTCCATTCATAAGAGTAGATGTTCCTTTAATAGCAAGTTTCATAAGTAGATTTTCATCTAGAGAAGATTCGTTAAATAAAACTAGTGGACCAAGTTTTTTGTCGAATTTTACTAGAACAACCCCCAAATCAAGAGGATTGTTCTGTAAGAGCGTGCATGATGACATTTTTCTATAATAACATTATATTTCTGGTTTATAAGAAAAGCAGACAGACTGAATTGAAAGTGAAAAAAATGGTTAGGTGTATAATAAACTATTCAGGCGATAAGAAAAGCAGAAAAATGGAATTTATTAGTGGTGCGGGGAGGGAGATTCGAACTCCCGAACCACTAAGGACTGGATCCTAAGTCCAGCGCCTTTGACCACTCGGCAATCCCCGCAATAGCGATTAATGATTCATTTTTTGTAGTTAAATACTCAATCTATTGGTTTTTTTAAATCTATCTTTGAGTGTCAGAGGGTTATTCTAAATACAGCACCATCTCATTATTACTATCGTCAAATCCTTTTTTAATATAAATTGGTTTTCCTATTTCAGTTGAATGCAAACGAATTTTCTTTACCATACTCTTTCTTACCTCTGAGATAATTTTATCTAGCAATTTGGTTCCAATTCCTCTTTTTCTAAATTGAGGTAGAGTGTACAAATTCATAATGTAAGCTTCCTTTCCTGATGCGTTTGCATAGCTAGTTGGAACATCTAAAAATGAAACTCCACTAGTAGCTATTATTTTTCCTTCATTAGTAGCTATCCAAGATACGAATTCATTGTTATGCATCTTTTTTCTAAAGAATTGATGAATTGATTCTCTCAGAACAATAGATAATGCTTCATTGCTTGGCTTCTCCACTTCTTTTAGAAAATTTACTCTCAAATTAACCAAAATATCAATATCTTCTAATGTTGCTTTTCGAAATTGTATCATAATATCCGAGAAACTTCATGTTGAAACTTTAATAAATATTAATCTAAGCCTATGATTTTTAGAGTTCATTTTCAATCAGATAATTAGAAAAGATTGGTGCCTCGACCGGGATTTGAACCCGGGTCTGCGGAATATTCTGCTATGTCACGCGGACTTTTGCATGTGAAAGTCCGCAATGATTGGCCGAGCTACACCATCGAGGCATAGAAGTAATTACTTCGCTCATTTTAGTATTCTTTTTAATATTTTTCGTTATTTGCCTT
>JAGLRO010000169.1 GCA_023136245.1 Candidatus Heimdallarchaeota archaeon | reverse complement strand
GCTCATTTCAATAATGTTTATAAATGTCATTCATTCATTTCTTGTAGTATAAATGAATTGGAGGAAAATGTGTGAAACATACTAGACTGATATGTCTAATCTTGATTACAATTTTCATGTTTACACCTGTTCTACAGAAGAAGGTTATGGCGGCAGATCATCCTTTTGTTGAAGAATGGGACTTCTCTGGAAATAGACCTTTTCCTAAGAATAGACAACTAGTTATTCCAATTGCTGCACTAGATCCTTATCGAATGAGAACATTCGTATTTTTATTGAATGAGGATTTAAATACAAGCACTGTTGAAACCATTGTTGCTATCTATGGAGTACAACCGGTTAGAAATGCCCCTCTATATTCTACATTCTTTGAGGAAGAAAAAGTGTCAGGATTGAAAGCTACTTATAGTTTTAAAATTGACGATAATAGTGGATTATCTTGGGAAATTCTAGATTATGATGCAACAGATGTAAATTTAACAGGATATGATCCAACAAGGCATTTTCTATATGATCAGATTAAATCAAAGTTAAATTATAGATTTCCTGAATTGTATGAAGATGAAGTAATCCAACAACCTATCAATCTTGCTTATTTACCTCAGACTACAGGAATAGTTGGCTACTGGCAAATTCTTTATGAAGATGGAACTTTAGTAAATGGTAATTTTACAACTTATGGTCCAACAAATCCTATTTTCTGGGGACCAGGACAAAACACATCAGATTCTAGAGCTTATGGTCCAGAAGACTATTGGCCAGATTATAATCTAACTGTTGCACAAAATATTGAAAGATCATCCTTACCCCGCACACACAGTTTTAGAGTAAGTTTTCCATTTTCTATAACTGCAGCAGCTTTTTCAGCAATTGTAATTTGTCTTGGTTTCAGGAAAAAAGTCAGGAGGAAAAACCAATGAGAAATAAGATTATAACATTTGCTTTGATTTTTACTTTTCTAATGATATCATCTTCTTTTAGTCTTCTTATCACTGCACAAGAAGATGAAGAAGAGCTATGGGATTTTGAAGGTGTAATGGGGGTTAAAAGCGATGAAAGACGAATAGTGATTTTTAATCCAACAGATCATGGTTTTGATGAAACGATAGATGGTTATGATTCTCCACTCTTGTATCTAGCTGTCATTGGTCTTGATTTAAATGATGATGAAGAACTTGATATTTATTATGGCTTTTACGGGATAAGTTTCTTCGATCTTTCACATTATAACTTAACAACAGCACCGATCAATTTGTTTAGGATAATTGTAAACGCTCATTGGAGATTACGAATTCCGCAAGAAGCTAAAGATGCAGGAATTCAATGGGAAGTTCTCTATTATCCGAATCCACTTTACAACGAAATAAGTACAAACTTACAATTTAACGCACCTATTTATTATGTAAATTTGACTAAGCGAGAAGGAGTCAATTTAGAATATAGAATTGATTTTGGTTTGAATTATACTCGAGGCAATTTTTCTACATTTGGAACAATTACTCCTCTAGTTCCTGAATTGCCAGAATTTCCTGAATATAATGTTTCAGTTCCTCTATTTACTAAAACAGCTATAAAAGAAGAACTTTTGGAAACTGATTTTTTTGGGAGCATGATGAGTTTTGTGACAATTGTTTCATTTTCATTTATTCTACTGTATTTTTTCCGAAAGCGAAGAAAACGTAAGATACAAACAAGTTAGATATTAATCTCCCAAAGATTTTTATCTTTCTTCTCTTTTATCTTTTTATGGTTTGAATATGTTTGAGCTGACTTCTTTATGGACATCCATTTTAATAATATTTTGCGGTGTTTCAGTAATTTTCTCCATCATTTTTCCACTCTTCGTCAAATTAAGAAAGGTTTACTTAATATCAATTAGATTGATTCTTGTTTCTTTCTTTATTACTTGGATTGTCTTATTATCAGAAGTAAGAAAAGATAGTTATTTCTTAATTGGAAGCTTTCTGGGAATTGCTTTTGTACTAGAAGGATTATTCAAATCAAATAAATTGAGTGCAGTATACTATCTGTTGTCTTATCTAGCTTTTACGTTCATATTTCTGTCAATTGGACAAACTTTTCTTTTTATACTCAATCTAAGTTTTACTTATATCTTATCCTTGGGGTTAACTGCATATCATCTATACTATCAAGATGAGAAAGAGTTTGAACGAATTCCAATTAAAGCTCCCCATAAGATACTGATAAGCATTTTAGTAACATTTTTCGTTGTTCTTTTTGGCCTTATAATATACTATACTTCAAGCGAACAAGTCGTCAATCTTGAAAAAAGTTCTTTGGTCAACTTCTTTCTGAATAACCCAACTTTACCATTTTTCATTTTTTTCATTTTAGCGGTAGCAATCATAATTGTAGTTATCTTTAGTCTTGACATATATAATAATTCAAAAAAGGAGACAGATAAATCATGGTTTTCCTAAATTATTTGATAGCTTTAGCTTTTCTTTGTTTTAGCTTTGGAATGCTGTTGATTCTAATTTCAAGAAGTAATTTGTACAAAGTTCTTGGGAACCTATTTCTGATATTAGCAGGAATATTAATTCTATCACAGATGACTTTATCGAGCGAAACTGTTGTATTTTTCATATTAGGTCTCATTTTTATTTTAATATCGTTTTTCTTTAGTTTTAGAGATCAGGTTTACCTCTCTACTATAAATAAAAGTGAAAGGAGAGAAAGCAATGAATAATATTGTAATTATGTTAATAGCTCAGATCGTCGTTTTGCTTTCTTTGCCAATTATTAGAAGATTATTCAATTTCTATTTAGATGACCAGATTAAATCCAAACGTCTGACCTTAGGTGTTTTTTTTACATCAAATGTGGGTTTTTCTGTAATAGTTTTGATAATCTTTCTTATTTCTTATTTCAAGGGAAATACCGATTCAATGGTCTCCTCATTTTTGCTCTTTGAATCCAATAAACTCTTTGTAGATATAGGATTCAGAATTTCTCTCATACAAGTTTTATTCTATTTTTCTCTAAATGTTCTTACTTCTATCGTTGGATATAATATTGTAACTAATCACAACAATTGGAATATTAATTTTATTGACAAAATTTCTATTTTTACATTAATGACTATAATGTTTATTTTCTCTCCAAATTTATTCCAACTGATTCTATTTATGCTTGTAATAGATGTTCTTTTCTTGGATTTTATAAGCTCTAGTCCAAGAAAAACAGAATCGGGTCGAAATGATTCCTTTCTACATGGTTTCTTATCAATAATTATAAGTAATATTCTTCTTCTTATCTCAGTAGCATTATTAGTTCGACGAACAAAGTCTTTTGACTTCCACGATATTTCAAATTCTATTCAATATCATTTATTCATCTACAAACCGTATTTCAAAATTCTTTTGTTCCTTGTTTTCATAGCAATCTTCGCGAAAATTTCATTGATTCCATTTCATAATTGGTTTAAGAAAACTAGTAATTCAAGAAATC
>JAGLRO010000168.1 GCA_023136245.1 Candidatus Heimdallarchaeota archaeon | reverse complement strand
GTTAACTTTACAGTTCTTAGATTTTAAGTATTCTACCCAATCTTCTAAACTGTCAGACAAAACTATAGGATTTCGTGTGTCTTTTCTGTTAATTCCCAATTTCTCCAAATTTCTAAGCTTAGAGAGACTTTCTGGAAGTTCCTTTAATGGATTATTAAAAATCTGTAACTCAGCAAGACTAGTTAAATTTCCTATGCTCTCTGGTAAAGAAGTAAGTTTATTGTCTTGTAGCCACATTTTTTGAAGTTTGGTCAATTTCCCAATAGATTCAGGAATGCTTTCCAAACCATTCTTCCAAGCCCCGAAAGTTTGTAAACTAGTCAGATCACCAATGCTCTCTGGTAGTTCTTTAAGTTGAATATTGTAGAGACCGAATTTGTGCATATTCTTCAGATTTCCTACACTTTGGGGAAGATAATGAATTTGATTAACTGATAAGTCGACACTTTGAAGACTGAACATGTCACCAAAATTATCAGGTAGAGTTTCGATTTGGTTGTTAAAAACATCTAAAACCTCTAGCTTAGTTAGTTTTCCAATAGACATCGGAAGAGTTTTCAGTTTGTTATCACGAAGAAATAGCTTATGTAAATTGCTAAAATTTCCAATACAATCTGGAAGAGATTCTAATCCTTTCTTCAGTAAACTTAATTTTGTAACTTTCTTGTTTTCAAAGGAGAAACCATGATTATACATAGCTGCACTTTTCACATAAGGAATCTCCTCTCCTATAAAATCCTCTAATTCTTGAAGAATTTCCACTTCCTCATGTTCTAGTTCTATCTCATTGTAGATAGAAAACTTCTGCATAAAAGAAAGCATCTACTTACATTTATAATCTCTTTGGAAATTTGTTTTCTCTGAAAAGAGTTATAATTGAGAAAGTATATAGTAATCTAATTCACAAAGGTGAATACATTGACATCTTCAATCAAACAAGAATTAGAGAGAGTTGATCAGCTGATTCTTAAAGGTGAGGATTCTGAAGCTTTAAAGGATATTAAAGAAATTCAAGAAAACAAGGATTTAACACAAGAAGAAGGCATTAAAACCAAAATACTAGAATGTAAAGTAGAGATATGGATGGGAATATGGAGTGATTATTATGTATTCACTGAAAATCAATTAGATAACGCAATAAATTTAGCTAATGAAACATTAAAAGAAAGCACCAAAATAAACAATTTACTTCTAATGTCTGAATCACTTTTTAATTTAGCAATTGCTCAATGCAATCTTCTTAAAAATGAAGATTGCCTTAGGATATTTGAAAAGTATTCTGAGATTTATGAGAAAATTAAATCCAAAAAACCTGATTCTGCAAAAGAAATAGAGCCTTATTTTTGTTTTCTCAAGGGAACTATATCTTATTTTCTTCTTCAATCAGGAAGAGAGGTTTCAAAAGGTTATCAGGAAGAAAGCATTCAACATTTAGAAGATGGATTGAAGAGAGCTAATAAACAAAAAGATCAATATGCTAAAATTTACCTTTTATGGGCTCTTGGGTATTATCATCAGTTAAAGGGAAACCAAGAGAGATGGTTTGAAAATCGACAAGAATTTGTTGAATTTTCTGAAGAGATTGGAAATAAATATCTTATTGGACATAGTCTGTCCTTACTTTCTCAGATTTATTATACAAAAGGAGAATACGAAAAATTCTTAGAACTTCAAATGAAAAGACTGAACATTTACGAAGATTTAGGCTATGAAGTAGGGATAGCAACTGTAAATACGTCTCTTGGATATTATTTTCTTGCAAAAGGAGAAAAAGATCAAGCGCTAGAGAATTTTTTCAAAACTCTGAATT
>JAGLRO010000167.1 GCA_023136245.1 Candidatus Heimdallarchaeota archaeon | reverse complement strand
GTTTCTCTACAGTTTTTCAAATAATAGATACTAGTGCTAAAACAAGAGAAGAGCTTCGAAAATCTCAATCTATTACTTTAATAAATGAAATCTTTCGTGTAGATTATCAACTCTTCTTTAACATAATCTTATGCAGTATGTTTAAGCCTGAGATATCAGATCAAGAAGTATCTAAAATTGTCGAAATAATAAAATCAAACCTAATTGAACAACTCAAAGACTATGGTGCAATCGATAAAATGGAACCCAGATCGCAAACTGCATTAATTCGAAAATTAGGTAATCTAATTTCAGAACGTGCAGCAAGTCAAATAAAGTATGATTATTTTCCGACTAGAAAACCCCAACAAATCAAAGTGGAACCTGTTGCAACCTCTAAGACAGAAATAACAGAGACATCAGACCCAATTCATCCAAGTGAATCTATAGTTAGACCAACACCCTCACCTGAAGTATCTTCCCCTTCTCAATCTGCTAGATCTGAACCTGTTGTAGAAACACAGAATCAAGCTAAAGTTGAAGGTTTACTAGAATTCATAGGTCTAGATACAAGTTTCGATATAGAAGAAAGAGCTGAAAGTAATAAAGTTGAAATGACAAAGCAATTGCTAGAGGAAACTAAAAGAAATTCAATGGAAAGAGTTTTGTCATCGATTGTAAAAGGTTTGTCTACAAAAACTGGTGTTTGCTTTGTCTTTACTAGTGATAAGGGAATTCTCGATACAGTTACTCATGGAATGACTGAGAAACACGCGGATTTTGTTCTAGGAATTCTTTCTAAATATCCTGAGGTTGTTAAGCAAACATTGGAAACAAATGCCGAAGAAAAAACCCTGGATGCAGGTGACGGCGTAGTTATTTTGGAAGAAACAGAAAATGGTATGCTTGTAAGTATCACAAAAAATAGAGAAGAAATACCTGTAATCGCGAAGCGATTAAAAGTGGTTAAGACATTGATTGGTGAATTTCTGAAAGCCTCCTATTAACCAACATCGATTTTTGGTGGTGAAAGAAATCGAATTAAGAGAAGAGAAAAAGAATCTTCTAGTTTTAAGAGAAATCAGATGTGATGAGAAGGAAATAGCACAATTATTTTCATATCTAACTAGTGAACTCTCTCGAAGCGGTCTTACAATAGAGGATTTTGATAAGAAAGGATTTAATTTCTCTCAAAAACATAGATTTCGAAAAATAATTGGGAATATAGAAGATCTTGAAAAAGAAAACACTTTGGAAATCAGTATTTATTCAACTCTACCTTTTCTGCCTAATAGGTTAGGTAACTGGATGAGTAAACAATTTCTAGGATTAAGAAATAGCATCTGGACCTTTATTTTATTTCTCGCAACTACACTTACATTACTAATTATATTTGGACGTAATAATCCTCAGTTCCTAAAGATTCTTGGAATTAGTTTGATATGTATTGGGGGAGTAGCAATTTTTGTTTATTTCATAGTCAGAAGATTTTTCATAAGTAGAAGACACGGATTGAAAGAATTCGCTGAAACTATTTCTTTACAGATTATTCATATTATCGAGAAATATACACAGGAACAACCATCAAGCAAAGTTTGTTGGAATTGTTTTCTGGAAATACAAAAAAAACTGAAAACATGTCCAAATTGCAAAGTAAAAATTTAAATTATTTTGTTTTTTGATTGTCAAACTTCCTCAAGTAATAATGTATTATCTATTACGACGTTTTGTACATGTCTAAGTTTTCTAGATAACTCATCCACATCTTTTTGTCTTTGAACAATACCTACAAGAAAATTATCCTTTTGGCAATTTTCCAAAACAACGAAGCCTATCCCTGTATCTAATACTTTCACCTCTTCATCTGAACCAAGTAGATCATTAATCACAGGGGGATACTTTCTGAAAATTGAAAGGATACTTTTTACTATGTCTCTATCTAATGGTCCTCTAACAATAGCTTTTGTATCAGAACTCTCAGGATGTGGAACAAGAGCTGCTGCAGACAATGATTTGAAGTCTGATGCAATACTATCTAACAAAGCATCGATAGTCACTTTTATAGCTTCAAGAACCGCATCTTTAGTAGATGTATCAGTTAAGAAATCACGTAAATACTGTCCTGATTTTAGTTTCTTCTTTGGAATGTTCAAAGCTTCATAAGCTGTGTCTTCAAGATCCACAAAAATATCTTTCTTAGCTATCACTCTTTTTCTAGAAGATATTTTTTTCGATGGAGTTTTATCTGCATTATCTTTCTTACTCATAGATTATCCTCAAATTGATTATTGCAATAAAATCTAAAAATATTTCCTTTCTACTCGTTATTAATTTCTTATGATAAATTTAACCAAAAAAGGCCATACAAGCTTCAAACTAATATCCTGACACAAAATAAGAGATTTTCAGCTTGTTGGATGAAATTATTAAGAATCCTTCAGTTTGAATCAATCAATTTTCATATTTCTCCAATAAGCTTATTAGCAAAAAACCACATAATAAAAACTAGTTGAGGTCTAATGCCCTTTCCTAGAACAGACATAAATCCGCTTGGTGCTGTGATTGTTTATGACCTTAATGGAGAAATTATCTTCAAACTAGAACAAGCATCTAGTGAAAAAGAAGTACAACAAATAGATAATTACTTTATTCAACCTATCGAATTTTATAAATGGGTAAGAAGATATCACGAAATAACAATTTTTAGAGGAAGGTTCAGAGCCACTTATGTTACATTCATCGATGTAACTTTACTATTTGTTTCTAGAGTTGAAAATATTGGGGCAGAATTTAGACCAGTAATATTGAGCTACATCAGTCTTTTAGGGGGAAATGTTCTTCGAACACTAGCTAGAAATGAGTACTCAGAATTAATAGAAATCACAAGCAAAAGTAGCTATGGCAGCAATTTTTCAGCAATTGAAAGAGAGATTGAAAAAATCTTTGCTCGTTTAGGGATTGATAAACCAGAAGAAATATTAATTCCTGCTGAAGAACGAATAGAAAGAGAAAGAAAAGAATCTAGAATTGAAACATATGAGAAAATTCGTCCATTTGAATCTGTACCAAGAATTCCAGCTAGTGAAATGACACAAGAAATTCTGGATGATGCAAATAAAAGAGCGATTACATCTCTTCTGTTTTCCTCAATAAGAAGCTGTGATTCTCCAGCAGCTGCTGCTTACATTTTTCCAAAAGAAGGGGGGGCTATGGGAGAATTATATGCAGGCAATTTAGAGGAGAAGAAGATAATATATGTTTTAGAAACCATCACCAAATTTCCAAGAGTCATTTACGAGATGATTAATTCGAAAGATGAAATTAAAGCTCTAAATGCGGATGTAGTTCAGATTATCATTGAAGATTGTTCTGAAGGTAGAATATTAATTGGTATGACCACTAATGTAAATGATGTTATCAATGTAGGTTACAAATTCAAAATAGTGAAACATATACTCAGAACTATGGGATTTTAACATCATTACTGTTTCTTACATTATCTTTGAAGAATATCATAAAACGTTAGTAGAAAAATTTTAGATACATGACACAAAGTTCTTTCTAATGGAAGAAGGTAAGTTACCACTCACGAAATTGAAAGAATTGCTTCATTATAAAGGTAAAAGAAATGAAGGAATCGTGGTTGCTGGGAAAATTGGCTTAGATGTAGCAGTATTAGATGATAGAGATGCAAAGAGTAAAGCTCTAAAGTATTATGAATCTGATTCTGATGTTCTTACTGTAATCAAATCAGATCCAATTACTTTCCCCACATCAAATCCTGGAAAATATGCTGTTATTGTGAATGCTAATGATATATCATGTTCTGGAGCAGTTCCTTACGGATTCCTTTCTACTATAATTGCTCCAAAGAACTCTACTTTTGATGAGATTCTTCAAATTCAAGAACAGATTCATTTACAATGTTTAGAGCAAGAAATATCAATATTAGGAGGACATACTGAAGTATCTGACTCAGTAAACAACTTTGTAATCTCTGGTCACATGCTAGGATATGTTCCTATTGATTATTTGGTTCCAAATAAACTTTCAATTAGTGATAGAATTATCATTATTGGATATGTTGGAGCTGAAGGAACTGGAATTATTATTTCTGAAGCAGGGAAAAAAATCAAAGAAGTATTGAATGATAAAGAGATCAGTGAAGGTATTGAAATTGGTTCACAAATCGAAGTGGTTAGCATAGCATTAGAGATAAACAAAAGATTCAAACCATCTCTAATTCATGATGCTACAGAAGGAGGGATATATGGTGCTTTATTCGAAATTATTGTTTATCGTGATGTTGGAATAAGACTAGAAGAACACCCTCCAATATCGGCAATAACATCAAAACTATCCAGTTGGTTGGAGTTCGATCCATATCGTTTGATTTCATCTGGTGTATTGATAGTAGCAGTAAAAGAGAGTGATGTAAATCCACTTGAAAATTTTTTGTCAGACTCACAAATTCCATATTCTACCGTTGGGAAAGTAACTAAAGAGGGAGGAAAACTGAAACTGAAGGATGAATTATTAGATGGACCAAAAAGCGATGAAATAATTCAAGCTTTGTCCAATTTAAGAAGGATTAGAAATGAAAAGCAATAACAAAATAGATTCAGATCTGAAATGGGGAGCTGAAGCTACATTAGAGGAGGGGAGATGGCTAGGATTAGATGTTATTAGGAAAATTAGAAAACCAAAAAAATACAGGCTATCTCAATTAGATAATGAGTTAAGAAATAGTAGAACAATAATAGAATCTAGATTGCTTATTGCAGCTAAAAATATTGATGTACAAACCCCATACATCTATGAAGTTAACTTAAATGAAGCTACAATTGTAATGGAAAATATTGAGGGGATTTTGGTTAAAGATAGTCTGAACAGTGAAGTATCAGAAAAAGAAAAAATAAAGATAGTAGAAAGAATTGGTGAATTGGTCGGAAAACTACATACGAATGAAATCATACACGGAGATCTGACAACAAGTAATATACTCCTTCATGAAAATCAGCTTATCTTCATTGATTTTGGTTTGGGAAAATTTTCAAATGCAATTGAGGATCAAGCAGTTGACATATTACTTATCAAGAAATGTTTCACCAGCACTCATACAAATAAAAGTCAAGAGTATTTTCATGCTTTCCAAGAAGGTTACAAAAAAACAAAGAGCAAAGCTATAACTATTTTCAAAAGAGCTGCTAAAGTTGAAGCGAGAGGAAGACATCTTAAAGAAGAACAAGTAATAAAAGATTTTCTTATCTCTTAATAGCTGGAAGACTTGTAATAGTTTGAGTTATTTTCCAAGAATCAGAAGCATATTTTTCTTGTTGAGACCAACTTCCTTCAATTTTACCTTGTGAATTTAATCTTCCTAATACTTTTCTTATTTTTGAATAAGTTGGTTTATATTGAACTTTTTCAAGTGTAGATCCTGGTAAGGGCATAAAAACATGAGCTCGTATAATACAACCTTTTTCCACTAATTTTTCTATGATTTCAATCGTTTTTAATTCATTTTTTTCTGTTGCACCTGGTAAACCTATAATGATATCAACTACAGGAATGAAACCTGATTTAAGAATAACATCAATTGCATTAACACTTTCATCCACTGTATGTCCTCGATGAATTTTCTTTAGAACATCATCGCTTCCTGATTGCAGACCAATAGATATTCGTCTATTAGTTATGAATGGTTTAATGTCAAGCATCAAATCTTCTGTCACAGTTTCAGGTCTAACTTCTCCTGGGAAAGTTCCATAATAGATATCACGAACACCTTTTATTGATTTTAAGGATTTAAGCAGATATAGGATTGCTTCCTTATTTATCTCTCTAGCTCTTGATGACATATATCCAAAAGAATTAGGTGTAATAAAACGAATATCATTTAGTTTTTGAGTCACCATCCATTTCACAATTTCTATTAAAATATCTGGAGATCTATGACGAGTTTTGTGTGCGAACATTGTTG
>JAGLRO010000166.1 GCA_023136245.1 Candidatus Heimdallarchaeota archaeon | reverse complement strand
TACTTATCGAAAAGGCTAAAGAAGGTAAGTAAAATTAATCATTGAGAGTAATGAAGAAGAAGAATTCAAAGTATCCTTCTGTGAATCCAATAGATATTGATGAAGATATTTCTATAAAAGAACTAATTGAGGGATTCAAACAATCTGGTGTGTTTGGTCCAGGGAGAATAGCTCAAGCAGTTGATATTTATGTTAAGATGTTAGAAAACGATTCAAAAATCTTTCTTGGAATCGCAGGAGCTTTGGTTCCTGGGGGGATGAGGAATATTCTAACAGAAATGATAAGAAGAGACATGGTACAAGTAATTGTATCAACTGGAGCAAATGTAACTCATGACATAATCGAAGCAGCTGGAGGAAGACATTTACGTCAAGTGCCTTACTCAACAGACAAAGAATTAAGAGACAAATCAATTGATAGAATCTATGATGCATTTGTTGGAGATGATTCATTTATGAAACTAGAAGATATGCTTCAACCTTTGTACAGAGAGATCTGGGATGAGAATAATGATAAAGATACAAACACTCTTACAATTACAACATATGAATTAATGAAACTAATTGGGAGAAAAATCGACGATAAAAATTCCTTTGTTAGAGCAGCTTATGAAAAAAAAGTTCCGATATTTGTACCAGCAATAGGAGATAGTATTTTAGGTTTACAACTTTGGTTGTTTTCTCAAATGAATAGAACATTAATTGATGATATGGGAGACCTAGGAAAAATTCAGCAAATTGCTGGGGATAGTGAAAAAGCTGGAGCAATATTCCTTGGTGGAGGTGTTCCCAAGAATTACATTTTTCAATCTCGACTTATGTCCCCTAAAACCTTTGACTATGCAATTCAAATAACTATGGATAGAGTTGAAACTGGAGGTCTTTCGGGAGCAGCTCTTGAAGAAGCTATTTCTTGGGGAAAGGTTGACTCAGAAAGTAAAATGGTTACAGTTGTTTCAGATATTACTATTGCTTTACCATTAATTTTTGGTGGAACAATCGCTAGAATGACAAAATAACCTACTAGTACAAGGGTAAGATTATTAATTCTATTTTCTTTTCATAAGTATAGATGAAGAAGAAAAGCATCCAGACATTTATATCTACAGATTTTCTAGCTGATAATTTGTCAAAGTCAAATTTCAAAGTGATTGACTTACGTGATGCTGAAAAATTCAAAAGGGGACATATTCAAGGATCAGTGCATTTAGATAACAATATTTTTGCTCAACAAGATGAAGATGGCTTGAATATACTTCCTGATAGGGAAATTCTGATAAATTCACTCCAAAAAAATGGAATAAACAACAATGACACCATTGTTTTCGTAGATGATGTTTTCAATTTAAATTGCTCTTTAGCTGCATGGACTTTACATTACTTTGGCAATAAGAATGTCAAGTTATTGGATGGAGCTTATGCAAAATGGGAAATAGAAAAAAAACCTCTGACTACTGGAAAAACTAAGCTTTCAAAAGGAAATATCAAATTAAAAGAGGAAGAAGAATCAATATTAGTTACAAAGGATGAGATATTAATAAGCATTAATTCAGAGGATTTTCTATTTGTAGATAATCGCTCAGAATATGCACTTGTTTTGGATCAACAAGGAGGAAATATTCCTGGTGCAATTCATTTTTGGTATCTAGATATTTTTGAAGAATGTCCGGATTATTTTGTTCTAAAAGAAGATTCAATGATTCTGGATGAACTTATAGCAAAGGGTATTAAGAAAGATAAGACTGCAGTAGTTTACTGTGAATCAGCACCTCAATCTGCACTAATTTATTTAATTATGCGTGAACTAGGTTATCCAGATGTAAGGCTATATCTTGCTGGATATGAGGAATGGAGATTAATTTATCCATTTCTAGGATAGATAACTTCAAAAACGAATTCTACTTTCCATGAGAAGTATATTTCTTAATAAATTCTGGATCTAGTTTATACATTTTTGTTATTCTTTCTTCAATAATTGATTCCAGATATGTTAGTTCTTGTCTGTTATTGTTTTCATTCTTTTTAAGACAACCTAATATTTCTTTTACAGGTGCAACTAATGATGTTCGTTCATCCACTGAGGGGATTGGAATTTTTTTCATAGGATCACTGAAGAATTCGAGCATTTTACCTTTTATCTTTCCAGCTTCACGATAGTAGAAGTTGAATGTGGAGCTGTTGAGAATGCCTAAGAGAGAGTAAATATCATCCTCATTTTTTGGTATTATTGAATATATATCGGTTGCCCCAAAATAACCAATATTATCATAACAGAACTTGGGGTTCAATGCTCTATAAGGACACAGTATTTTTTGTTTTACATTCTCATAAACAGACATATTTCTGTAAACACTAAAATCAAACCAACGAATCTTTTCTAGTTTCAATAAACGCTGTCTGTCAGGACCAGCTGAAAGTTTTTCCTTATTGCTCATTAAATATTTCTTTGTTTCTGAAAAATCATCCAAGTTCTTAATACGAGAGGGTAATATAGCAAATAATTTTTGTTCAATTTTTGGTTTCCATTTATTCATATTGCCGTTAGTTATGAATGGAACTAGCACTTCCTTCTCGATTTGATTTCTATTTACTTTTTCATCAGTTAGAACAAAAACATCTTTCACTCCTGGAGACATGCCTTGTGCTACACGTCCAATGGAAGATAATGGTACTAATTCTTTATTGGAAAAGATCTTTTGAAGAATTGATAAATAAGGAGAAAGAATCCATTTCTCTTTACCTAGATTAGACTGAGCTACCCTGAAAGACTTATTTTTTGAAATAAGTTTAGGTTGTTTAATCATTTTAGAGAAATTTCTCGTTTTAATTTTTGTAACATTTATATCTTGATAAGGTTCTTTTTTCTCGGATGTTAGAATACAAGTTGAAATCTTCAACCATCTTCCTTCATCCCTAAAAATGTTAATTTCTCCAAGATTAACAATTTCTAAAATCTGACTTTTTAATAAAATTTCTCTTAAAAGATCTGCGTATTTGTTGTCTATCCAATAATTTGGAATTATGAATGATAGCAAACCGTCTTTTTGAAGTAAATGAAGAGCTTGAATGATAAAATAGTAGTATATATCTGAAGATGATCTGAAGTATTTTTTCCATTTATCTGAATCCTTTAGATATTCGAATAATAATCGAGTATTAGGATCCTGAAGACCCATTTTTTTAATATTATAATAAGGAGGATTACCTATTATTACATCAAATTTATTTCCCCAAGAGAAAGGTTTCAATTTTACTGCTTTCTCTTTTAGAATTCTCTTTGCATCCAAATCTACAATACTATTTCCATTCCGAAAATTCCTGAAGTCTGTTAATTTGAGAAACACATAATTCTTAATAATCTCACTCTTACATAATTCGAGAATCTGTTTATCTAGTTCTACCCCAAATAAATTATTACGAACAAAGGTTTGAAAAAAAATCTTTTTTGCTTCGATGCTTATGTCAGGATAATTCTTAAATTCTCTCCAAACCCACTTTAGTATTCCAATTACGAAGTTACCAGTTCCTAGAGACAAATCACAGAAACTTAATTGTGAAAGACTTTTTTCGAATTTCTTATATGAACCAGTGTTTACTCTCTTAGAACCTATTAAATGACTGAAAATCTTTTGAACCATATAATCTACTACATAAGAAGGAGTGTAGTATCCACCAGTAGTTTTTCTTTGAAATTGACTATGATTCATTATCAGCATATACGACCTTTTATGGATACTATAAAATAATTACTCTTTGAGAAAAATATCCCCCTCCCAATATCCGGTGTATGAAGCTGTGCCACACGAGTGGATAGCCTTGCCAATGTATCAGAAATAAGAAATCATTTAAGAATTCTTAAAAAAATTGCAGTTTCATTGCAGTTTTTCACCTTTTTTCCTTTAGGCTTTTATAGTATATTTTCATATTATCAGTTTTGGAATTAGGATAAAAAAAGAATAGAAGCTAATATTCAGCTTTTCTTAGCAATCGTTCCCAACGGTCATCAATTGTATCTTGGATTTCTACTAGTTTCTTTTTCCATTCAGGTTTAAATAAGTGTCTGAATCTTCCTTGTAATTTCAAATAATCTTCAACAGGAACTTTTCTTACAGGATTCTTTGCAATTCTCGCAGATTCTCCAGTCAACAACCATTCATCTTTGGAGGTAGCATAAAGCGGAAAGAAGCATGATTTTACTGCGAGTTCTGTAGTTTCTATTGAAATAGAAGGTGGAAATCTTTGTCCTAGACTACATGGAGAATCTACAAGTAAAAATGTTGGTCCATCGTGCTTTAAACCAGATTGAACTTTCGCCATTAAATCCCTTGGATATGCGGGACTAGCAGTATAAGTTGGAATCTCATGAGCTGCCATTATCTCAGCTAAAGGTTTAGCCCATTTTATTTTTCCTGGAATAACTTTCCCTGCTGGACTTGTAGTTGTCGCTGCTGCCATAGGCGTACCACCAGATCTTTGAATTCCAGTATTCATATATGCACCATTATTATAACACACATACAGGAATCTATGTCCCCTTTCAACTGCTCCAGACAAACTTTGAATGCCTATATCGTATGTTCCTCCGTCTCCTCCAAAAACAAGCATATTGACTTTTCTTGCACTCTCATCCTTCTTTCTATTCATAGCATTCATAGCTTCTATTGCACCAGCAGCTGTTGCAGCAGCATTTTCGAAAGCATTATGCATCCATGGGACATTCCAAGCTGTGTAAGGATAGATTGTAGAAGCTACTTCCAGACAACCTGTTGCATTTACTATCATTAGAGGATCTTCCAATGCTTTTGCGGCAATGGTTACTTGTCTAGCCATAGTTCCAGCTCCACAACCTGCACACAAACGATGTCCAGATGTTAAAACATCACTTAGCTTGGACCATTCTTGTAAGTCTTTTACAGAAATTCTTGGTAGTTCTAACATTTTTTCCACCTCATTTCCTATACCCCACCCAATCAGTTGTAGAACTCATATTGATTTCGTTGTAATGCTTTGACATCTCATAGACTTCTTCTATTTCAGGTAATGTTAGTACTCTTCCCCCTAATCCATTAATATAACCATGAAGAGTCGGAATGTTTTCTCTACCATATAGAGCTGAAGCTAGATCATTTTGAACTATCGTACCAGGAGAACCAAAAGTAACTGAACGATCTAGAATAGTAACTGCTTTGATTCCTTTTAGTGCCTTATATATATCTAATGAAGGAAATGGTCTAAATAGTCTGATTTTTAGAGCACCTACTTTTTCTCCTTTAGCTCTTAACCTATCAACTACTGCTTTTGCATTTCCAGCTGTTGCACCGTAAGAAACAATTGCATAATCAGCGTCATCCAACTTATATTTCTCCAAAATTTCCATCGTTCTTCCTGTTAGTTCAGTGAACTCCTCCATTACTTCTTTAGTTACTCGATAAGCATTTGTCATAGCTTCTTCTTGCTGTCTTTTTATTTCCATATAATAATCTTGAAGTACTAAAGAACCGAAGGTATTGGTTTCATCAGGACAGAATTTTAGATCAACATCTCTTTCTGGGAGGAAACTGTCTACTTCGCTTTTACTTAGAATTTCAACTCTTTCAAGTGCATGAGTAACGATGAATCCTTCAATTCCAAACATTGTAGGCAAAAGAACATCAGGATGTTCAGCGATTTTGAAAGACATAATTGTTTCATCATAAGCTTCTTGAGCTGATTCACCAAACAATGAAACCCATGAAGCATCACGACACACTAGTTGATCAGTACATTCTCCATGAATGTTGATCGGAGCACTAAATGCTCTATTCGCAACAGCCAAAACGATTGGACATCTCAAACCAGATGCAACATAAAGGATTTCGTACATTAAGGCTAAACCAGCTGAAGCTGATGCTGTAAATACTCTAGCACCGGTTAAAGATGCTCCTACACATGAACTCATTGCTGAATGTTCAGATTCAACTGGAATAAAACTTGTGTCTACTTCTCCATTATTTACAAATTCACTATAGCGTTCAACTATAATTGTTTGAGGAGTTATAGGATAAGCTGCTATTACATCAGGATTAACTAGTTTTGCTGCCCATGCAACAGCTTCATTTCCAGTCATACCTTTTACTTGTTTTATCAATTAAATCACCTAGTTAATCTCCTCATCTCAATAGCATCTGCTGAACAATGTTTTGCACAAATACCACATCCCTTACAGAATTCTAAATCACAGTCTGCTTTTAATTCATCATCCATCAAAATTGCAGCATCAGGGCAGAAATAATAGCAATTCATACAGCTAATACACTTACTTTTGTCGATGATTGCCTTGAAAGCAGACCAATCACCGGTTTTGTATGCGTAAGCTGTATGGTAAGGAACAACTCCTCCAATAGGTAAGTCTGAAGTTCCCCATTTTTCTTTTATCCATTTGTTAAATTCTTTTGGTACTTTTTTTGATTCCATTATTCCACCTCTTCAAAAGCTCGTTTTATGGCAGAGACATTCTTTTCACCTAATATACCAGGAAATCTATTGACGGTTACTTTGATTAAACTCTCAAGTGAGACAATCCTAGTCACTTTTATCAACGCCCCCAGCATGACAAGGTTGGGTACATTTCTTCCTATTTCCTCAATAGCAATCTTTGAACCAGATACCTTATAGAAATTCACGTGTGTTGTATCAAAATATTTCATTAAAGATTCTTTTAAACCATCATAGTTCACAACAATTGTTCCTTCAGCTCTCAATCCATCAGCAACAGGGACATCTTCTAGAAGAGTTGGATCAATTACAACAACTATATGTGGTTCATATACTTCAGTCTTTTCTGTAAACGGCTCAGCTGAAATTCGAGCAAAGGATGTCACAGGAGCTCCTGCTCGTTCTGGTCCGAACGAAGGAAAAGCATGAACATATTGTCCTTCTAATATTGCAGCTTCACCTAGAAGTCGTGAAGCAGTTACAGCTCCTTGACCACCCCTACCATTAATTCGAACATCCATAATTTCAGCCAAACTTATCACCATAGTGTTATAATACAGATTTACTCGACATACAAATATGTATAAATTAAAGATTGTGTTCATTTATATATAGAGAATATCAACATGTCTCTGTAAGAGGAAACTATAGCCAGATTGAATATAACATTTTCCATTAAGTGAAGAAAGAGGAAATTACGTCCTAAGATAAGAAAATAAATAAAATTGAGAAAAGAAACAATTACTCAGATGACTGAGATTTTTCTATCATCATTTCAGTAAGAAGATAATAGATATCATTGATATTTTGACCAGATTTAGCAGAAACCTCATAACAAGGTAATGTGTCAAGGTGGAATTCAACCCTTTTCTTTTCAGCGTAAGCTAAAAC
>JAGLRO010000165.1 GCA_023136245.1 Candidatus Heimdallarchaeota archaeon | reverse complement strand
TCCTCATCGGAAATAGCTCGCTCAGGAAGATCAGCTTTGTTGCCAATAAGAATAGCAGGGATAAACTCTTCACAGTTGGAATAAACCTCTTCAAACCACTTGTCAAGATTATCGAAAGAAATTTTATTGGACATATCATAGACAACAAGAACACCGTAACTACCTTTATAGTAGAGAGGACGAACATAAGAAAAACGGTCGTGAGAACCAGTGTCCCAAGTTTGAAGCTTGACACGCTTATCATTAACTTCAATATCTTTAACAGAAAATTCGACACCAATAGTAGGAAGGTAACGTTCGCGAAACATGCCAGTAGAGAAGCGGAGGGTGATAGAAGTCTTACCCACGTTCGGATCTCCGGTGATAATAGTTTTGAACAAATAGTCGAATAACACAATTCTTCCCCGTTCTAATTGTCTCCTTTTCTTCTCTTAAATTTATCGTAGGAGTCAGCGATATCTTCTTAATCTTTTACGATAGCTCCCTTTTTTTCTCTATATTCTTCTTTTTCTTTCCCCTTTAAATTTATTTTCATTGTTATCGTAATTTTCCTTTGTTACTTCTGTGCCATTTATTAGTGAAAAGAAAATATTATCCCATTTTGAGTTTCTTTCTTCTTGGTCTTATTCCAACATTTTCAATGAGTTATTTTCTTATTCAAGGAATGTCTCTATTTCGCTTCTTATCTCTTCCTCAAACCACTCTTCAAATGCCTTTATTTCCCAATCCCCTGTTTTCTCAACATATGCTCTCAGTCCCACTTCCGATTGTATTATGTATTCTTCCTGCAACTCTTTTGACAATTCTTCTACCCATCCTACTTCTGTTAACCCATGGTGCCTAACATACTCTCTATCCCCATAATAGAATATTGCTGTTATTATTATTTTCTCCTATAATTGATTTTTCACTATTTCCTTCATATTTCTCTTCACATATACTGACAAAAACTTTCTGAATATATTGTTATCTTTTAGCATGTTCTTCCTTTCTTTCTTTAATCTAAAACAAATATCATTCAATGCTTTTATTATTTCGTCTACTATTTTCAACCATACTTCTGTTATCCTTTTCATATTTTCATAAATGCTTTCTAATATCTTCATTACCCTTCCAAACATTGCTTCTAAATCAGCATCTTCCTCTGAATGTATCACTAGTATAGAAAAATATCTAATAAGCTCTGATGCTTCTTTGTATCTTTTCTTATTCAATTTCTGAATAATTGAATCAACTTGTTTCTTCATTTCTTCCACTATTCTCTTTCTAATTTTCTCTTTAAGATAAAAGAAAGTTATTCCTCTCCCTTAACTATCATTAATAGTTCAGCTAATTTCTCTTTTCCCAACAGATATATTTTCTAAATATTTCTCCTATCTTCTTTCTTCCTTTCTTGTAGCCTTTTTTAGATCTTTCAAACCTGCTAGAACATTTCTTCTTCATAGTATGGTATTATCTTCCCACTTATGAACTCGAATTGTATTGGTTCTCCAGTTAGTTCTGGTTTTCCTTTAACATTTATCACTTTCACTTCTGTTGTTGGTCTTTCTGCTTTTGCTTTTGATTTTGCTACTCTTATTGTCACATCACAATTATGCTCTAGTGCTCTTACCAATATTGGATCATGAGCATCTTGATGAAGTGTAAACACAGTTACTGCACCTTCTCTTTTGTTTGCTGCTAGTCTGTTTTGTAGAAATGAAAAAATTATTTTCTTACTTTCTTCTGACGCATAAATTATCGACGATAATGATAATACTATTCCTCTTTTCAGCACTTGCTGATTTTGAACGTGCAAAAATGATCTTCTTATTGTTTCATTTATTTCTCTTGGTTGTCCCAGATTAAGCACTGTATGTTGGTGTTCAGTTTTGAAATCTGTGTAACCAAAAGGATTGCTGAATGCGTCTATGAATTTCAATCTTCCAGTTGCTTCAAGCATTTCTGGATTTACTCCTATCCCAGTCATCATTTCATTATAATAGTCATATGGATGTTCTGTTGAAAATATATACCCATATTCTCCAGCCTTTAATCCTTCCGCTAGAAATTGTAAGACGAAGGGATCAGCTTCTGCTCCTATTTCATCTTCTATCAAAACATTAGATCCTGCTGGAACTCCTCCTCCTAATATTTCATCAAGTGTTGGTATTCCAAAAGAAAACATTTTTTTTTCTTCAGCCCCGGGGTTGTTAAACATTATATCATCTCAACATTCTATGCGAATCATAGTCTAAATAAATATTTAAAACTATGGATGTTTTTTTCTGTGAAATTGCTGATTATTTGTATTTTCTTGTTAGTTTTTTCCTAACCTTATCATCCAAATCCTTTGGCGTTACATACTCATATTTTGAATATTGAGCTTGTTGTGGTCTTCTTTGACGTTGATGTTGTTGTGGAGCTTTTCTTGGTCTTAAACAAGTTCCTGTATCACCTAGTTTTCTTTCTCTACATTCAGCATCGACACACATATAGCTTAAACATTCTGAATTATCTACTGCACAGAGTAATGTCTTCTCATTACCTTTCTTTACAATTCTCAACATTTTTTTACTACAGAAAAAAGATCGGCAAGTTAATTTGCACATTCGGTCATCTGAATCGATTGTCATTTACAACTACTTATTTCAGTTATTTGCAAAATTAAATAATTTTGCAGTTATTTATAAATTTCTCCATAAAGCTATAGTTTGTTTTTATAAATCAAAACGGAACATCTTTGACTTTTAATGCATATCCAAGAAGGTTAAATGCAACATGTATTAATGGAGCTATTATTATCAGTGTGACTATGAATTGCCAAGGTATAACTTTAAAGATTGGCCAGCTCCAAAGGATTCCAAATACCATATATCCCATTTGGTCAAAAACTGGAAAACTTCTACCAGGTTTTATTTTGATTCTCCTTTTAATGAATGATCCTAGCATGTCACCGAAATTGGTTCCCCATCCCATGAGAACACCAATCCACCAAGGATATTGAAAACCAATCAATGCATAATTTTCTACCATTAAATCATGCACCATAAACCAAACTATAACACTA
>JAGLRO010000164.1 GCA_023136245.1 Candidatus Heimdallarchaeota archaeon | reverse complement strand
TAAAGTTTCTTCTCATACAATACGCTTTTTCCTATTTTCTTGAAACCCATAGCTTCATATTCATCAAGCTTAGCTAACATTCCGCCAAATAGGTTAGATTGCACCTTTTCAATTTCTTTTTCTTTGCTTTCATTGATAATTTTAGAAACCAACTTCTTCTTCGAATCTTCATCGACTGAATATATGTATCCAATCTGTACTATAGGTTGGTTTTCATCCAATGCAGCATAGGTTCTCGCTACTATTTGGTCATCCTTTCTAACAACATAATGTCCCAAAACGTTTTCTGTGGATTCTATAAGTTCAAAGTTTTGAATAGCTTGTTCTTCTGTCATCCCCAATTCCTTGACAAAAATCTGGACAAGCTGATCTTGATCTCTTTCTTTATCGTAGTGAAGAACATTTTCTGTATCTTCTGTTGAAGCTATCTTTCCAATATCCTGACTAACTACAAAAGTTAAATCTCTAACGTACTCATAATTCCACTTTTCAGGGATTTTACCATAATCTCCCCATGTGTCACTAGCTGCTGTTCTAACAACTTCAGCTCCTTTTGATTTTAAAATCTCTAATCCTTTTTCCATAAGTAAATCTATTGCATCCTCATGACCTTCCTTTACTAATGGAACAGTCAAATTTGCAATAGTTTTATCATCTTCTTTCTCAGGTAAAACATTAGAGGTTAGAAAACCAACCATTTCATCCCCTAGAAAACAATATAATCTTGTTTCAGGATCGAATTCTGGTTGTGAATAAGCTTCTTTTAATCTATCAACTGGAGTTTGACCAAAAAGCTGCCAATTCTTACTCACTTCTGTTCCTATTTTATATTGATTTTCGATGAATTCTTCTTGATATTTCTTTATTACATATTCTGTCATAATAGAAGCGAACTCAAAGATACTTATATAATTTTTTAACGTCATTTTTCATCTGTTGACACATTCCCATATAAGTTTGTGATTCACACAGCATTTTTAACTCACTTGTGTGCCGATGAGTGCACATATTATGTGCCTATTTTCTCACATAAGTTTGTGATTCTTCACAGCATTTTTAATTCACTTAGCACAAAAATAGTTGTGTGCTAATGTGCGCACATGTTATGTGTCTAACTTCTCACATATGTGCATTAGAGCGCACAATCTTGTATTTTCTAAACACTTTTATACTAGTCAAAATTGCTCGATTTAGTCACAAATTTAAGGTGAAAAAAAAAATGGATTTTATAAAAAACGCATGGAATGTTTCAAGTAACAACATTTGGTTAATCGTTTTAAGACTCACATTAGGTCTTGAATGGTTCATGGCCGGTCTTCATAAACTGATGGATCCTGGGTATATATCTGGCATTGGTGGAACTTTAGGTTTCTTTGGAAGTGCTGGAAATCCAAATTTATGGTACCAAAACTTAACAGTCAATGTTTTTCTGAATAACCCTGAAGTTTACGGATGGTTAATTTCAGTAGGAGAGCTACTTGTTGGTCTTGCTTTCATTTTTGGAGTTTTATTTAACTTTGCTGCTGTCGCAGGTGTTTTCATGAACCTGTTATTCTACTTTGCTGCTGGATGGTTAAGCGCATCCACACATTCTATAAACTGGATAATGACAATATTAACCTTAGCTCTTATAGTAAGCACTGGTTCAAAAGCTTTAAGCGGTGATTTATTCATAGCTCAGAAGTTCAATAAGCCGTGGCTTTACAGGTTATTGGTTGATTGGTTTAACGTAGATAAATGGTTAAATAAAAAATAGACAAACCAAATATTAGGTAGGATTTTCCTACTTTTTTTTCTATTTCTGAAAAATAACATTATAAAAAATTATATTCCACAGTATTAGAAAACTGATTCAATATTAGAGTACTTAATCTTTATTAGTGCTTAAAACTTAATGAGGTTGATTTTATGAAAACTCAAAAAGTAGGTGGTAGAGGATTTCTTTTCACATTTGATGATCCTTACAAGACAACAATGTATGTAATCAATGGGAATAAACATATCTTCATTTGTGATACCTTTCTTGGTCCTGATCCCATAGCTGATGTTTTGAAGTATCTAGAAGATAATGGTGTCTCTGGGAAACCGATTATTGTGTTTAATTCTCATTATGATTATGATCACTACTGGGGAAACCAGTGTTTTGAAAATTCCATGATACTTGCACATGAACTTTGTAAAGTGAAAATGGAAGAAGAAGGAGAAAATGATTTGAAAGAATTTGAATCTCATAAAAAAGGTTTAGTAAAATTGACTTTACCTTCAGTTCTTTTCAGAGATAAACTAGTATTTGTAGATGATAGAGTAGAATTTTATCATACTCCTGGACATACAGAAGATTCATCATCTTGTTTTGATCATGTCGATCAAGTTCTTCTTGTGGGTGATAATATCGAATCACCTTTTCCTTATCTTCGTATTAATAATCTAAATGAATACATAAAAACATTGAAAGAGTATTTAACAAGAGATGCAAAAATTGTAATTTCTGGTCATGATGATCTTATGGAGAATTTTGACCTTATAAAATCGAATCTTGAATATTTGGAGAAATTCGCTAAAGGGGATATAAATAGGATAGGTTTCACTAAGAAACAAAGAGAAATACATTATCAGAACCTAACTCAAATAGGAGAAGATTTACACAAAAAAGGCAAGACGGAAGCAGCTCTTGCTTATTATGTAGAAGCAGCTCAAATTCTAGAAGAATTAGAACAAACATCTCGAGTTGATGAGCTAAAAGGTAAAATCTCAAAAATAATCAAAGAATTGAAAGAGTAAAAGCGATTGTTTTTCAGTTCCCTTTAAGTTTATAAATGAGAATATTTATCTAAGTGTACTAGGTAAAGTGATTAATTTGAAGATTGAAGAATTACAACCTGAAGCAAATTTCGATGAATTGAAAGCTAGAGTAATTTCAAGAGAAGGACCAAGACAAGTACAGGCAGGAGAGAGAATGCTGTTTGTTTGGGATATTCTAGTAATAGATGAAACTGGTTCAACCGTTTTGACTCTCTGGGGAAGAGATGCTGGTGAGAATTACAAAGTAGGAGACGTTATCTCTATAACTAATGGCTGGTGTAAAATGTTTAGAGATCAAAAACAAATCTCTCTTGGTAGAGAAGGTAAGATGTTTCCAGCGGAAGATGATCCTAACTTACCAACAAAACTACCTGAATAGAATGTTGTTTTAGCAAGTTAAATGCAGAGCTGCAGCAACTTTTTTATTTTCTTTTACAAGTTTATTGTACTCTTCAACGGCTTTAGATGATTTTTTCACAATTACAGCTATATCTTTTCTGTTTAATTCTTGGATTACATCAGTAGGTACTTTCATTTTATTCTGTGCTCCCGTACCCACAACTAGTACATCAATTTGCTTTCCTTCTAATTCAACTAAATCCTCGATACAGAGCGAATGACCTTCTTTCCTCCACCATTTCTTCTTAATTTCATCAGGAAAGACTATCAGATCTGAAGAATATGATTCACCACTGATTTTTATTCTCCCAAAATTATATTTCTCAATAATGTTCATTATGTAAACGTAGTCTAGCTATCTAATATGTTTTTTCTGTCATTAGGAAAACTTGTTAAAGACATACTGAATGGTTGTAACAAAATCATAAGGAGAAAGTAAAATGGAATTTTGGGTATGGATTATTATAGCTGGTGTTCCAGCAGTATTATTTATCTGGTTATTATCAGGAATTAAAGTAATATTAGAATATGAAAGGCTAGTAGTTTTCCGATTAGGAAAATATGAACGAACGATAGGTCCAGGATTAGTATACGTTATACCAGTCATTGAGTCTTTAAGTAAAGTCGATTTGCGAATAATTACACAAGATATCCCTAGACAAGAGGTTATGACAAGAGATAATATACCAGTACTTGCAAATACTGTTGTTTATTTCAAAGTAGAAAGACCTGAAGACGCTGTCATCAAGATTGAGAACTATGTTTATGCAGTTAGACAATATACTCAAGCAGCTTTACGAGATACAATGGGAACTATGGAACTTGATCAAGTGCTAAGTGAAAGAGATAAGATTGCTAATGAAATTCAAACTATTGTAGATAAAGAAACAAGTGAATGGGGTATTGATATAAAGGGAATCAAGATACAAGAAATCGAGCTACCTTCTGAAATGAAAAGAGCTTTCGCTAAACAAGCAGAAGCTGAAAGAGCAAAACGAGCAGTAATCATTCAATCAGATGGAGAACGCATTGCAGCGCAAAATCTAGCAGATGCAGCAGAGATGTTATCTACTCAAAGAGGTGCGTTACAATTAAGAACTCTTCAAACAATTCGTGATATTGCTCAGGATCCAAGTGAAAAAATAGTTATTTTCATGCCAGATGAACTCACAGACATTGTTAAGAAAGTAAAGAAATAGAAGGAGCGAAAAGCAATTGAGTTTAGATACTCACAAGAGGTATGTACAAATTGCTTTCAATGGTACTACTCAACAAGTAAGAAGAATGTTACCTAGGATACCCTATGATCCAAGGATAATTATCGAAGCAGGAACACCTTATGTTAAATTTGCTGGTATAGCGGGAATAAGACTGATCCGAAGAATGTGGAGAGGTTTAATTGCAGCAGATCTTAAAATCACAGATGGAGCAGTTAAAGAAGTAATCTATGCTGTAAGAGCTGGAGCTAATGCGGCAACTGCAATGGGATCTGCACCAGTTGAAACGTTGGACTATTTTAATGAAGTCTGTTCAAAAAACGGAATATACTCGATGATTGATATGCTTGGAGTAGATGATCCTTTGAAGAAAATGTTACCGATGAAACACAAACCGAATGTTATTGTGATTCATAAAGGAAGAGATGAAGAAGATAACAAACGAAAACTAATTAGATACAAAGACATAGTGAAAATTCGTTCCAAATTTGCAAGTATGATTTCGATCGCTGGAGGATTAGAGCTGAGAAGTGTTAGATCTGCATATTTCAACGGAGCAGATATAGCAATTATTAATGTTGTTTCAGCAGGTGATCCAAATGCTGGATTACATGAGGATGAAGATATTAGCAATTCAATCCCTGCTATTTTGAGAGAAGTAGGAAATTAACTTTTTCTTTTTTCTTTTTCTAACATTCAAATATCATCTTATTAACACTGGGAAAACGTTGAACAATATCTTCTCCTAATTCTTTGTTAAGCAGCTTGAATGCTTTTGTTCCTATACTGTGATTGAGATAGAATTTCGTATCTTCCTATCGTTTCCTACTATTGTCACAAAACACTTTAAATATTTCTTCTGAATCAATACAAGTGATTAAAAATGAAAGCATTTATTTCAGTTGATCTGGAAGGAATGCCATATGTGGTAATTCCTGGTCAATTAGGTCTCAAAGGATCTCTGTATGAGGAAGCAAGAAAAATAGCTACTAAAATTACACTAATTGTCACTGATGAGTTACACAAAAATGGTTTTGATAAAATCATTATAGCTGACAGTCACGGCCCGATGATTAATCTTCTAATTGATGATCTACCGGAATGTGTTGAAATTATTCGAGGTAGTCTTCGTCCTATAAGTATGGTTGCAGGAGTCAAAGGATGTGACATTGCTATGTTCCTTGGTTATCATGCAAAATTCGGAACAACAAAAGCGACATTTGATCATACATATGATGGTGGAAGTGTCCATAAGATCTTAGTAAATGGAGTAGAAGCAAGTGAACTGCTCTTGAATGGGTATGTTGCTGGAGAATATGGTGTTCCCACAGGTTTCGTAGCAGGTGATAAAAAACTCATTGATGATGATGTTGTTACACATGTACCCTGGGCAGAATCAGTCGCATTGAAGTACTCTTTAAGCAGATTGGCAGCTAGAAGTCCAAGTATGATAAAACTCGAATCAGAACTGAGAAAAGGAGTTAATAAAACTGTCATCAAATTTAATGAAGGTGAACTCAAACCTCTTGTGACTAAAAAACCAGTCCATGTTGAGCTTACATTTAGAAGTAGCAATCAAACAGATGCGGTTTCGTTATTACCTAATGTCACTAGACTAGACGGATTAACTATTGAGTATACCTCTAAGGATATGGTTGAAGCTTACAATATGTTTCAAGCACTCATGTATATATCGTCAGCAGCAATGTCAATGTTGCAATATTTACAATAAGATATACTAAAGAAAATGTTAATCGGGTAGAGAAAAATCATACGTAATAAGCTCATCTAAATCTCTAGGTCCCACATAGGCCAAGTATCCATTATCATAAGCTTGAGAATATGCTTGATAGATGACTGGTTTCCTTGTAGGATAATCGATAATGAGGATGGTTTTATCCTCATTCTTCAATAAATTTAATAGTTCGATTATCTGGAGTATTTCTCCTTCGTCATTCTTTCTGTTATCATTGAAAAAAACATCTTCTCTTCCTATCCCATCAATTGCATTGCGGTACGTTGAATTGTCTAGAAGGATTTCACCGTTTTGTGGAAAAACCAGAAAATCTTCATTTATTGCTTTAGCGTAAGTACTGAGGTTTACTACGAAATCAATCATCTCAGCTTTTGCAAAAGAATAAGTGTCCTCATAGTATTCGAATGCATCAATGATATCTAAATAGCAACCATCAAATCCAACATCAATGATTCTATCAAGGTAACTATCAGTAGAACCAAAAATAACCTTCTGCCATGCTTCATACCAGTATTTAACCTTGTAATTACCTTCCCATTCAGGGTTTTCAATGTCCAACCATGCAGGAGAATCTACATCAGGTATCCCATTGTTGTCTGAATCCCAACTGTTATTCCAATAAAACCTGTAGGTTTCAGCTTCACCTATACTCATATAGCTAAGTAGAAGTTTCTCTTCTTGTTTCATCTGATTTAGGTTTGAAGAAGTGAATTCTCCTTCTTCAGTTCCATCTGACGAATAATCTATGATAATTAGGTCATAGCTTGAAGAACTAATCTCATTTATGTCCAATTCTTGTAGTTGATATGCAAAGTCATTTACAGGAAAACCATTCAAATAATAGGTAGGTGGGGATAATAGGTCATATTCTGGACGGAAAGCAAGAAAATACACAGAGATGCTTACTGAGACTACAAGAATTGCAGCAATCGTAAGTACCAGTATCTTTTTCACAAATTAAATAACTTCAACAAGCTTCTAAAAGATTGTCAAAAATGTAGATAATATATTTTAAAGCTCTCCCTTTCAGTTAGAGATTCAATAATTTTAAATTGAGCTAGTATTACAATAGTTCGAAAGCAGTAAAAACAGTTTACAACTGAGGACTAAAATTGGTTAAGAAAAAGATTCCAACTCTTGTTTTCATTTCTATTCTGATTCTTTCAATTGTTGCACTAGATGTTACTCGTCAAGTTCAATTTGGAGGGAAGAAAGATGACATAGTGCTCAAAGTTCTTTACACTAGTGAGAAGAAAGGATGGATTAATTCTGTTGCTCCTGATTTCTCTGATTGGTTTGCAGAAAGAAATCCAGGGAAAAACGTCAGATTACAATTTGAGGTTCTTGGAACACGTACATCAATGCTTTCAATTCTTTCAGGTGAAAGCAAACCAACCATTTGGAGTCCTGCAGCTTCTGTCTGGGTACCTCTTTTTGACTGGGTTTGGGAAAATAAATTTGGTTCTTCAATAATAGATTCTAGTCTAGTAAAATCTCTTGTAGCATCACCAATCATTATTGGAACTTGGCAGAGTTATAAGGAAAATAATAACTTAACTTCGTGGTCAGACCTTTATGGCTTAGCTGATACTGATTTACGATTAGCTCATACATCAGCTCAAGAATCGAATTCTGGGTATATGGCTGTATTGTTAGAGATTACAGCTGCAAGTGGAAAGAACCCTGAACAAATCACATTAACTGATCTTCAAGATGAATCAATACAGGCGTGGCTTGAGAAAGTTGAATCAAAAGCAGTTTTGTACGGAACCTCAACAGGTTTTCTAGCAAAACAAGCTGTGCAGTTAGGACCTTCAGGAATAAATGTGATAATTCTCTATGAGAACCTAATTATTGAGACTGCTAAAGATGGAGAAGCTTTTGCTAAATGGGATGATAATCTAGTTGCAGTTTATCCAGAAGAAGGTACTCTTTGGAGCGATCATCCTATTGTACGATTTAATGCTTCATGGGTGACTCAAGATGAAGCTTTTGCTGCTCAAGAGTTTGAAATATATCTATTAAGCAAAGATATTCAACGTCAAGCAATTCCTTTTGGTTTTAGACCTGGAAATGAAACTCTGGTTAATGACACAGAAATTATTTCAGAAATGGGAGCAATATTTAAACCAGAAAATGGTGTTTCGCTCAATCTGACTATTCCTCGTTTCGAAGTTCCTACTGATGGAGAAGTGTTGAATAGAATACCTGATTTATGGTTAAAAATCCGAGCAACATCTTTGGAGAAAAACGAGGATGCAACTCATTGGCAAGTGGGGATAGAGTCATATATCCTCTTACCTCTGATGGTGAGTACACTATTTGTGGTTGCAATCATGGCAAAAAGAAGGAGGGAAAAGAAATGGTAGTAGAGGAACAGAAACCTGATCTAGAACTCCGAATGAGAAGATCTCTATTATTTGTTGAAAAATGGTTGTCTAAAGATGGTGTTCTTTCTTTTGGAAAAATACTGACTGTATTAATCTTTGTATTAATCGTTTTAGGACCAATTATCTACCTACTTCTACAGATTATTATTAGTTGGAATGATATTAATACAACAGTCTTCAATGACCCTATACTTGGGAATGAAGCATTTTTAATGATGCTTAGATCAATAAGCCTTTCATTAAAAGTAGCAGCAATTGTAACTGTTTTCGATATAGCGGTAGGTGTTCCAATAGCATGGATATTAGCTCGATATAATTTTAGAGGAAAAAATGTTCTCGATACACTAGTGGATATGCCAATGGCTGTTCCAACAAGTGCTCTAGGATTCTCTATTTACTTGTTCTGGGGAACAAATAATGGAATCTCAAGGCTGTATAATTCCCAAGTTGGTTTTGTTTCTCAGGGAACTTTTCTAATTATTCTAGCACATATTGCGTTCACTTTTCCTTATGTAACTCGTTCGATAAAAGGTATCATCTCTGATTTGGATCTAAATCTCGAAAAAGCAGCAAGAACACTTGGAGCTCCTCCGTTTACAATTGCTCGAATGATTTCCCTACCTTTAGTAAAAGAAGGACTACTTGCTGGTACAATTTTAGCATTTACAAGATCACTAGGAGAAACAGGAGCAACTCTTATCGTAAGTGGAGTTTATCAAACAGCTCCTGTTGTTATTGTAAGCTGGATGAAAGGATTGCAGATTCCAACAACTGCATTCTTAGCTTTTGTATTAATAGCAATTAGTTTATTATTACTAATCTTGGTGAGAATTTTTGCAAGAAAAGTAGGATTACCATGGAATAAAGTTTTTCCACGATTTGAAAGGAAAATAAGTTCAAAGAAAGTTACAAGAACAAGAGATGGAATATCTTTAAGTTTATTTCTGATAATAGTTTTCATACCTGCTCTATTTGTGATTATATTTCTATTCCAATGGTGGGGTAAATCCCCGTTTTCTGGAGATAATCAAGCTGGAATGATCTATCAAGTTTTTCAAGCACCAGATAAGAAAATAGCTGATATTACGCATTCCTTGGTGACGTCAGTAGAGGTTGCATTGATTGTGACAGTAATTAATCTTGTAATAGCAACTCCTATGGCATTAATGATTTCAAAGATGAAGAACAAGAAACTGAAAGGTTTCCTCGATTCTTTGATTGACATTCCCTTGGTTATACCTAGCTCAGCTTTAGGTTTCAGCATATTCTTCTTATGGGGTTCAAATGGTATGCGTATTTTATCACCTGGTTTCGCAATGATAGTGATAGCTCACGTGTCTTTCACGTACTCTTACTGTGTAAGACCATTGATTGGATCTTTTGATTCTATACCCACAATGTATGATGAAGCAGCATCAGCTTTTGGAGCATCAAAGTTTACTGCATTCAGAAAAGTGACGATGCCCTTTCTGAAAAGTGGATTAATAGCTGCAGCAATTATGACATTTACAAGATCTATGAGTGAAACTGGTGCAACGATTATTTGTATGGGATTTGAAAGAACTATTCCTGTATTGTTAGTAGATTTCTTTGAAGCTTCAACTTTCCCAGCTGCAGCATTTGCTGCAACCATTCTAATCATCATTTCGTTTGTGATGTTGATTATTCTAAGATCAGTTACAAAGAGGAGAGAAAAATGACAGAAATCCGTTTCCATCATGTAACTAAGATTTTTGGCAAAAGTGTAGAAGCTGTTAAAGAACTCAGTTTCATTATTAAGGAAGGGGAATACATCTCTCTAATAGGACCATCAGGTTGTGGTAAAACGACTACTCTAAGGTTGCTTA
>JAGLRO010000163.1 GCA_023136245.1 Candidatus Heimdallarchaeota archaeon | reverse complement strand
AGTATTTGAGTAGCAACTCCAGCATAAGAATAAAGAACTTTGACAAGGAAATGTTTACCTTTCCAATCCCAAGAAATAGAATGCATAGTAATCAGAAAGAAGGGAATAGAATAGAATAAATACTTTGCTCAGGTTTGAGAAGTGGAAAGAAAAAAGAACTATAAAGTTCTTTCACCAACTAAGTGATTTACGATTTAGCTGGAGCGGTGACTCAAATATTTAAAGAGGGTGGAAAGTCATTCTATCGTTTACCATATCCAGGAGTTTTGTAAACAAAATACCAAGACAGAGAACTACAAAAAATAAAATAATTGCAAGTTCCCAATCCCAGGGCATAACAATGTCAAAAAGAACATAAATAAAAGAAAAATAGCAGCAGCTACTGAGGATATGATTAGAAGAATTAATAGGATTCTAATTATTCGCAGGTTTCTTTGAACTTTCTTAATATCTTTCATAAATTTAACCTAAAGAACTGATACTAGTAGACATATCCTTAGATTATTCTCAAAAGAATATATTAACATTACTTTCTTGTTTGCAAGAGCAATAGAATAGAGCAATAATCTAGATGCAAAAAATTGAAGTCCAGAAATTTTAAATACCTCTTCGAGAAACTTTACGAATGACAAAAATTAATCGTGACGCAATTATAGAAGTTGTAAAGAATAAAGTTAATAGAGCGTTTGAAGAAGGTGAAAAACTGGATTCGGAAGCTGTTCTAGCACATTACCATAATCATGCAGATTTTAGATTTAGTGGACTCATCTTTGGACAAGCGTACAACCTAAACTATGATGAATTTACAATAACATTGAAAGGAGTATATGAGACAATGGTAGAAACAAAAGTGATTAGAGAAACAGAATTTTTCAATGTTCTTTCAGAAACAAAGGTTCTATACAACACAACAGGAACAGTATGTCTAATACCAAAAGAGGGAGAAAGAATGGAATCTAATTTAATCATAACAATGATTTTCTCTTTGATAGATGGAGAATGGAAAGTAATACACGAAACAGAAGCACAGATACCAAAAAAAGAAGAATAAGAAGAGCAAAAACAGCTCAAGCTAAAAGAAATTAACATCTAAAAGATAGAAAGATTTTTTATTATTCGAAGAAAAGAAGAAGATGAATTAGAGAAAAATGCTGAAACACCAATGCGGGGTTAGCAGAGAGGTTTTATGCATCGGTCTGCAAAACCGAGGACCGGAGTTCGAATCTCCGACCCCGCTCCACTCTTTATTTTATGTAAATTCGAGATAAGTTTTTGTTTTCTTATAAACAAAGCCGCTATGCGTCACATGCTATGAAGCTTTCTAAACTTTTGCAGACTGTTTAGACTCACTTGATGGGGTCTTGCCCATACCCCTCACATGCGGAAAGGGGTGGTTATTTGATTTTAATAGATTTATTCCTTTATCTCTCACATTTTTCGCTGAATTTACATGAGTATCAATTTTCTGATTACATTTCTTACATTTTGCTCGATCATATCTTTTCAAACTTCTTTCCAATATTCCCCCGCAACCATTATGAAATCTACTCGTTCCTCTTGAATCTATATTGATTAATCTTACCTCATATCCTAGAATCGTAGACGCTAGTAATACCGCTTTCTCGAAAATACTCATAGTTCTAGGCATACTACTAATTGCCTTCGCTAGAGCTCCCTTCTTCCCACGTGGATCTATTTCTAAGTCCTCTTTGAAAAATACTTTGCATCTAGTTTTTACTATCACTGCAGCTAGAAAATGAGGTATGAAGTTTTTTATTTCCTTTCGTATTTTTTTCCTTTTTAGATATACCCTTTCAAGCTCTCCTCTAATTTTATTATAACCTCGGGTTTCTTTCATTTTTCCTTTATTAGTTAAACTATAATGTAGCTCTGGTATTTTCGTTTTTGTTAGTTTTTGATCTCTCTCTATTAATGATCTGAGTTCTTTTGGATGTTTAACTTCATTGGATAGAGATAACATATACTTACTAATTCGGTTTATGTCTAAACCGATGTATTTTGTTTTAGGAATCTTAAACTTTTTAGTTAATTCTTTGACTAAATTAGTACTTAGAAAAACTTCAGCTTCTCCTTCTAGAATAACTGATACTCTCACCTTGTAACTGGGTGCAGGATTGCTACGAATATAAAGAACCTTGATACGTGCTCCTTTGGAAATATAATCTCGAACTTTTTTTGAAAAAACTAGTTTTGCAGTTATTCTCGGATGATTTTTTAATAGGAAACCAATTTCAAACTCTCCATCTGCTCTTGCTAGAAATGTTAAGTGATCGGAATTTCCTGGTCTCATCACTACTAATCTATCTTTCGTCAGTAATATGATAGGTATTCTTCCTTTCTTTTTTTTCATAAATGGTGGATTTACAACCTTTTCAGGTTGTGTGCTTTTTATTATTCTTGCTACAGTCTTTCCTATATCTGGAAAGAGTGCGAACACTATGATTGTTCTTAAAACTGAAAAGAAATTTCCATTCTTCTTTCCTACAGCTTCTGCAACAATTGTGTTCAATTGCCTGATGCTTTTCCAACGAGATTTATGTTCGATATTATTCCATGATGTAAGAATGGGTGCTATTATGTCTACATTTAGAGCCAAGAGTCTTAGTTTATTGAGGAAAGTTTTTGCTTGCTTACTGATATTGGGTGTTTCAAGATCTAGACATTTCT
>JAGLRO010000162.1 GCA_023136245.1 Candidatus Heimdallarchaeota archaeon | reverse complement strand
CTGGTACATTTAATGCAAAAATAAATCCAACTAGGCTTAAAATAAAGATGATAATTTCAGAACTGAAAAAGTAAATATGAAACCTACTTTTTTTTTCAGATTCATCATTTTTGATTTCTTTTGAAGTAGCCGTTTCTACAACCAGTTTTCCTCCTTCCATCTCTTTGATTTTTTCACTTGGGATTGAAATTTCCTCTTCTGAAGACATACTATATATAAATCATTCCATTATATTTAAACTAGCCCAAATGAATTGCATGAGACTTAACAACTAATACTTAACTTTCGATTGTATTTTAGCTAGTTTTTAAACGAATTTCTGGATTCACTATCGAGCAGACATGGCTTGCACCGCTAGAATAGGGATCACACTAATTTTAGTTGTTTCCATCTCACTCGGATTTAATGTTTTAGTGGTTCAAAGCAACGATCTGCTCATTTTATCACACAACTCATCACACTCTGGAGGGGGTCTTTCATCTTTACTAGGTCAAAACTTGATCTTTGAATATAATGAGACTCTTTTAGAAAGCTCCCTCCAACTTTCCATTTTAGATCTAAATCTCTCAACTTTCAGTGAAATACAACTAGTTTTTATCGTCTATGGTGATCTATCAACAAAGTCAGGATTATCTGTTGTATTTGTTATCAATTCAACAGAAATAACTTTTCTGATAGAACGGATTTATCAAGATTCCTCTATTCATCAGATAAAGAAAGGATTTGTTCTTGAAGAGAAAATCATAGGAGATCTCAATATCACAATTAATTTCCAAGGAATAGCTCCTTCGGGACAATCTGGAATTCTCACTATTCTATCTGATTCATCCTTTAGTAATTTAGAAATTTCAGCTATAGATGAAATAGAGAAAGAAATCACAGTTACACCTAACACAATAGCTTTTGAAGGAGTGATGTTAGGGTCAAAAGAATACAGAGCCCTAAGTGTCATTGAGAATGATTATAATGATTCTATTTCATGCACAATTATAGTATCATTTACAGCAAATGATTTCTCCTCTTTTGGAAAAACATTAAACATTCTAGTAAACTCCTCAGAACAATCATCCATCAATTTCTATGACAATACTGACAATTTACTCCAAACGGAATTAGTTTTGGAAATAGGAATCAATATTGTAGAATTGATCTTTAAAGTTGATTATTGCCCAGACGTTATTCAACTAAGTGATTTGATTCTATCTGGATATATAGAAAATACCAATAAAGATGACTTATACTATGAATTTGAATGGATAAATGAGATAAGTGAATTAATAGATATTTCATCATTCAAACCTATGTCTAATCATTCAGAACAAATTCTGAATCTAAGTATTTCTTTAAGTTTTGAAGGTTCTACAGTTTATACAGGAATCGCACTTCACGTAGTTCAAGATTCAATCATTTTAGGTACGAAATTAATCTCATTAAGTAAACAAACCTCAGAGATTCAACCCATCATTATTGAAACTTATACTGGTAATTATGATGAAGATCTATTTATCAAACTCGAAGCAGATTTCTCTGGAACAGGTACAATATATGTGTATGATTCAACTTCTATTTCAATTCAAAGCATAGCTCATATTAGAGAACAGAAGTATGAAAGAGTTCTTGAAGAAAAAATTGAGATTGAAACCTCATCGTTTGGTCCAACCGTAGTTAGTTTCTATGATGTTATTAATATTGAAGATTCTTCCAAAAACTACTTAGCGAATATCACTATGGACCTGTTTTTCTTTGATCTAAATTTTGAAAGTTTGACTGTCAGTTTGAGAGTTAATAAAATTCCAAAAATGTCTAAAATATTCAATAATCAGGGTCATTTAGAAATATCAGAACAAATCGCTTTATTGAATGATTTCAATGAGATAGAGGTTGTCATTTCAATTCTAGGAAATGGTGCTGCCATAACAATAGAAAATTTACAATACAGTCTTCTCTTAAGCACAGAGAATTCTCAAACCAATAATCCTGCAGAATTCACAGATATTCCTTTCTTCAAAACTCCAAAAAATATTGCAGTTGGTTTATTTGTTTTATTTGATTGTTGGCTGTTGATGGGGATTATTCTTAGAATTTACAAAGGTCACAAATTGAGAAAGAAGCAGCACACTGAAAATGACGAGTTCATTTTGGAAATTGCTCAGTTATCCCAAGATTGAGTAAAGCATTCTTTTCTCTTCTTCTCGAGTTTAAAAACCAATTCACTTATTGTCTA
>JAGLRO010000161.1 GCA_023136245.1 Candidatus Heimdallarchaeota archaeon | reverse complement strand
TATCTTCAAATTCGATAAGATATTTACGGTAGAATTCAATACAATCGAAGGCGTCCCAAAGCTCTCCTCTAAGGATTTTTCCAATAGTATAGCTAATCCCGATGTAATAGTGTTGTATCTTGTTTTTTAATTCATCAAGATTTATTTCCCATTGAAGCTCCCATGATTCTTTGACCATCTTTTCTAGAAGTCCTTCAGGATCATAAAGAATATCAATATGTGCCCTATCGGGTCTGTTTTCTACAGGAAGAATGTTAAAGCAATAATCTACCTTAATTTCTTCTTGTTCATAAAAAACAACGTAAACATAAGGAAAACCTGATATAGATTCTGATTTGATATTTCCAACTTGTCTTGCGATTTTTAATCTGTCTTTTTTCAGTCCTTCTCTATCCTCTTCATTATCACACCAGATAATCAAATCGACATCAGAGTACTCATCAGCTTTCTGAGAACCTCCAAGATAAATAGCTTTTACTCGAGAATCGCCTATTAAAACACTAGTAGCCCTATCAACTAAAGATTGATGCTTAGGGAGATTGATGAACTTCTCTATTTGATACATAGAAAGAAGATGTGAGTTATTGTTAATAAAATTTCGTTGATACGAAATTTTAAAAAAATCAGATTTGATGAGTAAAGTTATTATTTATAATTACAGTTGAAAATATGTTGAGTATTATGGAAGAAGTCTATATTCAAGTAGAAAAGTTGCATAATTATATGAAAGATGTCTTCATAGGATTGGGTTATCCTGACGAACAAGCAAAGATTAGTGCTGATGTATTAATAGAATCAGATCTAAGAGGAATACCTTCACATGGAGTTCAAAGACTAAAATACTACTATGTTAGAGTAAAAGATGGTCAGCATTTAATCAATAACTATGAAATAATCAAAGATCAAGATGCTACAGCTGTTATTGATGGTCATCACGGTAATGGACATTATATTTCCTTTCAGGCTATGAAAATTGCAATTGAAAAAGCTAAACAATATGGTATTGGAATGGTAGTTGTTCGAAATAGCACTCACTATGGAATTGCAGGATATTATCCTCTGATGGCAATTAAAGAAGGTTGCTTGGGTATCACTGGAACCAATGCTCGACCTGCTGTCGCTCCCACCTTTGGAGCTGAACCCATGTATGGGACTAGTCCATTAACTTTTGGTTTTCCAACTGATGAAGAGTTTCCTTTTGTTCTGGATTGTGCTACTTCTATTATTCAGAGAGGAAAAGTGGAAATAGCTGCAAGGGAAAATGTACCTTTACCTGAAGGAGTAGTAATAGATAGAAAGACTGGGAAAACTAGAACAGATGCAAAACAGCTGTTGAAAGATTTCGTTGAAGAGAATGCAGCGTTGCTTCCGCTTGGAGGAGCGGGGGAAGAGCTTTCAGGATACAAAGGATATGGATATGCAATAGCTGTGGAAATTCTGTCAGCTGCACTTCAAGATGGTATCTTCTTGAAGGATTTATCAGGACTTGATGAAGATGGAAACAAAATTCATTTCAGAGTAGGTCATTTCTTTATTGCAATTGATCCAGAACACTTCTTAGGATTAGAACCATTCAAAAAAATTGCTGGGAACATTTGTAGAAATTTGAGAAACTCAGAAAAAGTTCCAGCTGCACTCAGAATTTATACAGCTGGAGAAAAAGAATTTGAAGCAGAAAAAATCGTAAGAGAAAAGGGAGTAGCTATTACAAAGAGCATTCAAGAAGATTTAGTTTTTATGAGGGATGAATTGGGATTAGAAAAATACAGATTTACATTTGAGTAAGATTCTAATCCTCTATTAATTCTTCAGGAGGTACAAAAGGAAATACTCTCCTAACGATATCTGAAGTTTCTCTAAATTTACTAACTGCTCCATCGAATTTCTCGAGAACTTGGCTGAATCTGTCGTAAAATCTTTCAGTAAAATGTCTTGCTGCTGTTTGTAGGATTAAAGAATCGCTATCACACACAATAATGGTGGATACAGTTCTCTCTTTGTTTTCAACAACAAGAAGTTTCTTATCTCTGAAACTAATTTTTCTTAAATCTGTTTTTGCTCCTGTGGTTTCAGATATCAAGGATCTCAATGCAGTAATTATCCCAGAAAATAAAGTGTCTTGACTAAGCTCAGGTTCTTCAGCACCAATTCTCACAGAATACAATAAGATCCCTGCATCGTTGAAAATAAGAATCTTGTTGATTTTAGTTGGCAGCAAATAAACATAGAATGGATTAGCAATGAAAGCAATTGCAAGTATTCCAAAAGTGATACTGAAAGGAATAGCTCCGTAAAATTGCAATCTTGGATTCAATTGAATAGTCCACCTTTCAAAGATTTTGAGAGTAGCAAAAACAAAACCTATTCCAAAAGCAATAGCCATCATTAAGCTGATTCTTCGAAGTTTTTTATATTCGACTTTTCTAACATCTTGAATGAAAACGTAGAAAGCTTCAGCTAAAACAAAAGCTTGAAGAATATTAAGGAAGACACGAGAAGTTCTATATTCAGGATTAAGATGTGTCTCGAGTCCAAAAGATAGTTCGATAATATAGACTGCTATATATCCACCTAACAGAACTGATGCAAATCCAAGTAAAAACGTGTTTGGTTTCTCATTTCTGATGTATTCCAAGTAAAGAAAAAGACCAAACAAAGCCAATCCTGAGGGGATCATGTGGATTTCTTGCAAGGTACTATTGCTATCAATCTTCCCATTTTGTGTTGGAAAGAAAATAGCTATTTCGATCAGAGATTGGAGGACTATCAGGGAAAACAAAGAGATAAACCAATTAAATCCAGTTATTCTATCATGATATCTCCTAAAAAGGAAATAACTAAGTATAATAAGAATTATTATTGTTTGTCCAATTTTAATATAGAATTCTGTGAGTGTAGCTGCCATCTCATAGAAATTGTACAACTAAAATATAAAACTTAGCTAAATTTCTAACAAAAACTTGAAAAAATAGAGATATATGGGAAGGGATTTTCCCTTCCATCATAAAGCTCTGCTGGTGGTTTAGCTAGCTCAAAAACTAGCAATGATATGATTGAAGGCATATCATCTGTAAGATTACAAAGAATTGGGTATTTAAACACAAAATATTTACTATAAAGAAAATAGTTTCACAAATAAGTGCTTAAAAGTTGTTACAGTAGGTTTTC
>JAGLRO010000160.1 GCA_023136245.1 Candidatus Heimdallarchaeota archaeon | reverse complement strand
AAGTAAAAGCAACTAGTGATATAATTGACCTTACATTAGGTTATAAGAAACAAGAATCAGATGAAATACTAATTTTTGGTTTCATAACTGATACAAGATATAGTGATAGTCGTTTAATATCTGAAGAATCTCTAAACAATATAATGAACGCAATCTATGCAAATCTAACTAATCAGACTGATTGGGAAGAAACAATTAAGAAGACAGATTTAGAGAAGTGGAAAGTAACTCCATTTGTTAAAGTCAAATATATCGATAAATATCTATCACTTAACGATACTCATGCTATAGAACATAGAGGTGCAGGAAATGAGTGAAGAAGTAAGAGATAGTACTGAGATTAAATACATCCCTAAAGATGTTGTAGATATAATTGGTGAATTCCGCAATATGTACTCAAAATTGGACTCAAAAATTAAGCAATTTGTGAGAACTCAACCAACCTTTCTCAATGAAATACGTCAAAAATTAAAAACAGATATTGCTTTTCTATCACCTCAAAAGAAAGATATGGCTTTATCTATTTATGGTATAATAATAACTGAAGATATATTGAAAAGTTATGAACCTCATTTCTTTGCAGATGATATTTCCAGTCTGTTAAATGCAACAGATAAAAAAATGTCATGTACTGATGATGAATTCATAGGATTACTTGCTTCTTTTATCAACATACTCAAATCAATTAGAAAATCTACAGAGATTATTATTCAGAATTTTGCAGATCTTAGAATCAAAGGGATTCAAAGTGACGTGATTGAGACTCTGTTGATTCAACGAAATTTCTCTCCAGCATTATCTGAAGCAAATCTTCATTTTGAAGTTGGAGAGTTTGAAATTGATATGAGGTACTTAGTGGCAATTTTCGCTTATTTTATCGAACTCTCTCTTGAAAAGAGTGAAATTATAGATAATGCAGAATCGGCAGGAAAATTATATGCTAAAGCAATCTCAAAATATCCTATTTCAAAAGGTGAAGATATACTTTATGACATGATAAATACAATTCTTGTAGAACCTTATTTATCACAATTAAGTCAAACTCTTACTAGCCCTACTGAAGTTAGTCAAGTAATCCAAAAAGGAAAAATCGATAGATTCGAACCTGAAGAAGAAATAGTTACTCAACCTGCTTTCATTCAAGGAAGAATAGAAAAGGTTCTTAGAATTTTCCAAGATTCTTTATCAAAGAGATTGAAAGTAGGAAAAGAAGTTGATGAATCATGGAAAATGCAAATTGAGAGTAATATTGAAATGATTTTAGATTGGAAAGCAGTAAATGAATTTGGTAAAAAGGATCTGGATGAGCAACATCATTATCTGAGATATTTATTCGACATTTGGTTTGAGGTTTTTGAAGAATACCCACAAATGTCTTTGCCAATAATCGAAATTGAACAATTTACTAAATTTATTGATGACCCAAAGATTTTCATGGAAGAAACAAAGAAAGCGATAACACACAAGCTAAAAAATATCTTACAAGAAAAAACAAAAGATGATGGATTCACTCCAAGAAGTCTTGCTGTTGCCTTTACGGCAATCTCCTTCGAGCTATTAACAAATCCAGATGTACTTTCTATTACTTTTGGAGAATGATTTTTTCTTTATTTCCTTATTTTTCAAGTAAATAGATTCATTGGAAAATATTTTTATCATTCAAAAATTCACATAGAATAATGACTAATTTTGAATATAAGGAGATGCTAGATTTCTCTGAATATGATATACTTGAAGATATACAAGAAGACGCTTGGGGGATGCCTGCTAGGGAACTAGTTCCGAAGAGATTAATATATGCTACATTGAAAAGTGGAGGAGTTGTAATTGGAGCCTATAAAAACAAAGAAATTATTGGATACTGTTGGGGTTGGGTTGGAAACAAGGAACCCTATGGTCTCTTTATTTATTCGCACCATAATGCTGTCCTAAAGGAATATCAAAATCAAGGAATAGGATTAAAATTGAAATTAGCTCAAAGAGATTGGTCGATTAAACGCGATTATAACCTAATCAACTGGACTTTCGATCCTCTACAATCAAAAAACTGCTATCTCAATCTACACAAATTAGGAGTAGAATGTAGTACATACAAAAGGAATTACTGGGGAGAGATGGTAGATGTTCTCAACAAGGGTATAGATACAGATCGTTTTTACAGTAATTGGTATATTAAATCAAAACATGTTGAAGAAAGAATACAAGGAAATTTTGAAGATTTTTCTGAGCTTCTTCTAGAAAGTAATTGTAAAGTGTTCGAGACTCAAATAACTAATAATAAACTAACAGTTAAAAAAACACATTTAGA
>JAGLRO010000016.1 GCA_023136245.1 Candidatus Heimdallarchaeota archaeon | reverse complement strand
GATTAGATATTAACTTTGTTATAAAATCCAATACTTTATTAAATGCAAAATATCGATTCGGATCCACCGTCAAGAAGTTGACTAATCTTACCATTCACTCTCTAGCTGCCGAAAAGGAGCAATAGAGGGAGAGAAAAATAAGGTTAATTTTTATACGGATTTATATATGATTTTGCTGATAATAGAGTAGTGCTTGGTGAATCCTCACCTTTGGCTTGGTTCGCAGTTGCTCACGCGACTGTCCCTCAGTTAGAATGTCAGAACCAAGGAGCGCTGTGCACATCGGTGGGTGAGTAGCTGGAGACAATTCAAGCTACTACAATACCTACCCTCTATCATGATCCTTGTGATCGTCCCCTCAACGCACGTGAGGGGGCTTGAGTGTTCAACCACTCCCAAACGACGGTTAGACGCCTTCTGGCAAGTTTGACCAAGTTTCATAACGTGCGTTAAAATGTGATCACCTTCAGATATCAATAAAAGCTCTTTCTCTCTTTGGTAAAATTGGATAAATCTCCCTCTTCAGTAATCAACAGTTCTCATATATATTTAAAATTCCGTTGACTTGTCTAAACAAGAATTGTTATCTTTTCTCATTTACTAAAAAAGTTTATTAAACTAAAAAACATACATTTTGTAGGTGAAGTCCAAATGGCGACAGCATTCATCTTGATAAATAGTGAAATTGGGGAAGAAAAAAGCGTGCTTGATCAACTTATGTCACTTCCTAATGTAAATGAAGCTCATGTTGTTTATGGTGTTTATGATTTAATTGCAAAAATTGAAGCAGATACTATGGATGCATTGAAAAAAATAGTTACTGAAAACCTAAGAGCATTAGAAAATGTACGCAGTACAATGACAATGATCTGTGTTGAGAAATAATATTCTTCTTCTTTTTTACCATTTTAAGGAAAATACTCTTAGTTAAGAGAAGGATTCGTCTATTTTTCATGATGTAATTCCGAACAAGTCTTAAATAGATGTCAATGAGATTTACTTCATGGCTTTTGAAATTCTCTACGAAATCCTCTTAGTAATTATAGGTTATTTGTTTGGTTCGATTCCTGTTGCGTACTTAATTGGAAAGATTTGGTATGGTATAGACATAAGAGAACATGGATCAGGAAATATGGGAACTGCAAATGTACTGAGAGTATTAGGGAAAAAAGCTGGATTGATAACTTTAGCATTTGATATGTTAAAGGGTGCTCTTGCACTTCTCTGCGTAAGATTCTACCTATGGTTTGGGAATTATAGAGGGTTTGAAACAATTCGTAGTGAAACCGTATTCCTGGAAGAAGGATTTTTATTAGCCTTAGTAGCTTTCATGACAATACTTGGACATAGTTATCCAGTATGGTTGAAGTTTAAAGGAGGAAAATCAGCAGCAGTAGGAGCAGGTGCATTACTTGGGATTAATCCCATAGCTTTTGCAATTGTAATGGTGGTTTGGTTCCCACTTCTTAAATTTACCAAATTAATGTCTCTTTCAAATCTTATAGTTGCTTGGTTCTCACCTCCTTTATATTGGTTTTTCGCGGGAACAAAATGGTTCGATAATCGCAGCTGGTGGGCTTTTGGACTCAGTTTCATTATGATTGCTTTTGTTTATTGGAGGCACAGAGCAAATATTAAACGGTTAATAGCAGGAGAAGAAAGAAAAATGGGAGAGAAAGCAGATATAAAAGAACAAGAATAACTTCTGTTTTTTTTATATTCCAAAGAATATATAATAGCTTTACTAGAATGAATAACAGTGAATTCCAAATTGAAAAAATCCATTCTCCTTCCTATTATTGCATTGATTATAATTGGAATTTGTGTAGGTGGATTTTTCTTAGTATCTGAATTTGTTATCAACAATAATGAAAAGATTCTACTGAAAGATGTTATTTTGCCTGAAGTAATAGAGAAAGGGGAGGATTTGGAAATATCTCTTCAAATGGAAGTGAGAAGAAGTAATGTATTTGTTCTAAACATTAATCTTGGAATTTCATCAGAAGAATATAATTTAAACAACAAAACAACCTTGGAGATTAATAGATTAATAGACAAGAAAGGAGAGATTAATCTCACTGTAACATTAGGCCCTTTAATAAATACTTCAACAGGATTTTTCGCACTCAATGTTGGGGTATATCGAATAATTAGTATTGACATAGTATTTGATGGAAGAATTCCAAAATTTTCAAAAGAAATTGATAAAATCTTTCAGGTAATTAATCCAATATCTGAAGAGCAAATCAAAAATGGAGACTTCGAAGATGGAATAAATGAATGGACCATCGATAAAGCAGATAGTAATATAGAACTAAATATTGTAGAAACTAATCCAGTGGTAAGCAATAGACTACATGTTATTAATTTGATCCCAATTCAACCCCAAAATACATCATGGGCTTCAATCAATCAAATCGTAAATCTGACAAAAAGTCATTATTTCACATTTGACTTAGAAATCATAGGTAATAATTGTAGTGTTGAAATAAAGATACTAATGAACGATGAACCAGTGAATATGAGTCTTTTTGTTAATGAAAATTCAACAAAGACACAACTCATCTATTACGGAGAAGCAATCGGAGAAACAGAAATTTCCGTTTATATTCGAATTATATATGCGCAAATAGCTACAGACATATTTCTTGATAATCTATCAATTATCCAATATGAACATGTAGTTTATGTTGTCATGTTAAATGACAATTGGGAGATGAAAGGAGGAGATATTGTAAGAAAGAATTTATTTGTAACACTGAGTGAAGTTTCAGAATATTTTGAGAGGAATTTAGGAATAAAACTAATTCCATTGATTGAATTAAACTGGCATCCTGATAACACAAGTATATCAGCTGTTAATTTGATTGGTTTAGAAGAAGCTGGAGAAAGATTAAATCTAGAAGGAGAATGGGAAGTCAGGAATGGAAGATCATCTAAGAATCATGGATTTGATCTTCTATCTTGTTTTTCTAATCAAACTTCAGACCACTTTGGATTTGCATATTATGAAAAAAATGCTGCTTTTCATTTTGCTCAATCAGAAGAACTAAGAGAATACAGTTGGTTAACTATAATTGAAGATTGGGCAGAAAATCTTGTTCAGCATGAGATTAGTCATAACTTTGGTGCATGGGATAGAGATAGAACATTATTTCCTTCAAGTGTGATGAGTAAGCCTTCTACACCTGAACAAGTTGTATCTGATTTCACATCATCTAAACTGTGGTTACAAGTAAACAACTGGCTTTTGGATGATGCTTTATTTATGCTTAAGAATAGAGCAATGTTTGACTAAATCAGATTTTACAAAAACGAAAAGCTTAATTAGAATAGAAGAAGGCAGATAGTGAAGAAACAAAATGGCCGGATGGTCTAGCTTGGTATG
>JAGLRO010000159.1 GCA_023136245.1 Candidatus Heimdallarchaeota archaeon | reverse complement strand
ATAAAAGAGAAACCCGTACCATATGAAAAACGTAATGTGTGGAAAGAAGTCAAGGTTGCTCTAAAAAACAGAAACTATGTCATTTACATGATAAGCTTTAGCCTCCTATGGGTTGGAGTAATAGCTATGTCAGCTATGATGTTAGACTTTGTTACGGAATTTCTTGGTTTTGACACAACAATTAAATCATTAACCTTTGCATTAGTAATGTTTGCCACGGTTATTGCAGGTTTTGGCTTTTGGTCCTATATAGGGAACAAAATAGGAAAGAAGAAATCTCTAATAATCGGTTTCAGTTGGTTAGTAATCTGGTTGCCTCTTACTACATTAATAGGAAAAATTAGTTTTATTCCTTTAGCAGTTCAAGGTTATATATTTGGAATAGGAGCTGTTTTTGGATCAGCAGCTGCTTTCCTTTTCTCTTATGTTATTATTTCTGACATTGCAGATAAAGATGAAAGAGATACATCCCAAAATAGATCAGGTCTATATACTGGGTTCAAGAATATTCCAACTAATATTGGTCAAGCTTCTGGTTATATAATTGCAGGATATCTTAGCATAATGCCAAATAATGCAGGTTTGACTTGGCTAGGTCCAATAGCAGTTGCTTTTCTGATTATAGCAATTCCGATTTTCATTAGAGGTAATTTTGATCCTTTTCAAAAAAATAACAATACAGCTGCTGATATTGAGAAGACTAGCTAGAGAATTTTTTGTTGAATACCCAAATTTATAATTTTATTAGAGTAATAGAATCAATGAAACCTAGAATACTCTTTGTTTGTGTTCATAATTCTTGCAGAAGTCAAATGGCTGAGGGTTTTGCAAAAATGATAGGAAAAAACAAAATTGAAGTAAGATCGGGAGGAACAGAGGAAGGACATCAAGTTGACCCATTAGCAATAGAAATTATGTTAGAGAAAGGAATAGATATATCTAATCAAAAATCAAAAATAGTTGATTTTTGGGAATGGGCAGATAGAATCATCGTTATGGGTTGTGATGCTGAAGAGTCATGTCCTGTTTCTGTTTCATCAAAATTAGAAAATTGGGATTTGGATAATCCTAAAGGAAAACCATTAGAAGAATATCGCAGAGTCAGAGATGAAATCGAAATAAAGATGAAAAAGTTAATAGAAGAATATTGATAATCAGCTCTTATGTCAGAACTCTCTTTACTCTCTTGGAATGTGAATGGTATAAGGGCTATGTCAAAAAAAGTAATTTACCAAAGAGTAAAATTCAACACTTGGTTAAATAGAACCTCACCAGATATTCTCTGTATTCAAGAAACTAAAGCTCACCCAGATCAACTAACAGCAAAATTACTTAGTCCTCAAGGATACAAAAGCTATTGGAATTCCGGAGAAAGGAGAGGTTATAGTGGTGTTGCAACCTTTTCTAAAACCAAACCATTAAGAGTCAATAATGATATAGGTGAAGAGAAATTTGACAGGGAAGGAAGAGTAATTGAAACAGAATATCCTAGTTTTGTTCTCTTTAATGTTTATTTCCCAAATGGAAAAATGAATGAAGAAAGATTGAAGTATAAACTAGAATTTTATGATTATTTCTTAGAATATATCGAAGAAGTAAGAGCTAAAGGAAATTCAATCGTCATTTGTGGAGATGTTAACACTGCTCATACAGAAATTGATTTGACTCATCCAAAAGTCAACGAAGATATATCTGGTTTTCTACCAATAGAAAGAAAATGGATTGACAAATTAATATCCTTGGGTTATGTAGACACATTTCGACATTTCAATAAAGAACCAAAACATTATACCTGGTGGTCAGTGAGAAACATTGTCAAAGGTGTTACTGCAAGAGAAAGAAATGTAGGTTGGAGAATTGATTATTTCTATGTTTCAGAAGACATCATTGACAAAGTGTCAGAATCTTATATGCTAAAAGAGGTAATGGGATCTGATCATTGTCCAATAGTTCTCAAATTAGATTTTTGACAAATTATCAATAGAACGAGAAAGGTTTATTTAATCTAAACGAAATTTTGGTATTATGTACATGGTAAAATCTGGAAAATTTAAAGAATTAATGGGAATACCTTTTAGAAATTGGTTTCTTAAGGAAGAAAATATTCAGAGATTTAGAAATGCTCTCCCGGAAGGAATGAGATACATCGATACATACGTTACTATCATGAATACTGGCGAATATGATTATGAGGTTTGGTTCGAGTTAGATAACTGGGAAGTCTTAGATGTGATGCGAAACCACGATCCGTGGTGGGATTTTTATGATGAGAAAATAAAGGAAATTGGTATATTTGATGATATGAGACCAGACAATAAATTCCTTCGTAAAATACAAGATGTTTTAATATCTGATCCTGATCCATCTGAAGAATAGAATACCTAATAAATTCTTAATGAATATAAAAAAGAGATATAATGTGATTTCTAAAGGATTAATTGAGTTTTAGGCTGAATTAGAATCCACGAGGTAACTGAGTTTTTCAATAAGATGAACTTTTGTAGTATGAAATTAGAAATCTGATCTTTTTATTGTTTTAACTACCAGAATATCTGGAAAGCGATCATACTCCATGTAAGCATCTCTCGGAAATTTTTCTATCAGTTCTTCAGAAGCCTTTGGTTCAATCATCTCTAGAAGTATTAGATTGTTTTTCACTAATTCGTTAAGATATGAGCTTATAGGTCTTTGAAATTGAAGTATTGGAGCTTCTAAACCATAATGTATAAGAGTCGGTCTCTCATCGAAATAATCTATTACAACTCTTAACTTATCTTCATTTCTTTGACTATCTTTCGGTACTCGAAGAGTAGTACATGCTGGCCAAGCATATGCGGGATGAGTAATACTAAATACGAAAATACCTTTTTCTTTTAACACATTAGAGATATTTTCTATTGTAGTTTTACAATCCTCAATATCCATTAATGCCATATTACATACTACTTTATCAAAAGAATTACTTCCAAACTTACTCATTAATTCTTCAGCGTATAATTTCAAATAGGTAATTCCTAATTTATCCTTTTTTTCCCTTTCAATAGCAAAATCAACCATTTTTGAAACGTCTATACCTGTTATCTTTGCACCACTTTTAGCTAAATTCCTAGCTACATTCCCCTCACCGCAAGCAACATCTAGTATTCTTTCATCTTGCTGTGCGTTAATCATCTTAAATACATGTGGCAAGATTAAGTTTTTATGATGGAAGTCCCCTCCTATACCAAAAACAGGTGCCCAAGATGGAGCAAGGGCATCCCATACAGATTTAGGATCGTATTCTTCAAGTGAATCAAGTTTTTTAAAATCAACTGGTCTTCCAAGAGAACATACTCTTTCAAAACCAGATGCTTTATGAGGAAATTCTTGAGGTTCAATTTCTTTTTTATAGATGGGCATCCATACCACTATTTCTTCTTCTGGTTGTAGATTCCCAATTTGAAAAGGATGTTCTCCGTTGTATTCCGCGAAATCCAAAGCGGAGTTGAGATTATTGCATTTATGACAAGGAATTTCATAATAGTAATCATAAATCAAGAATTCTTTTCTCACCATTTTTTCATCTGCACAAAATAAACATGTAAACTCTTTACAATCTGAGCACCAAGCAATTCCATTAAAATGTGTCATTTTTCCGCATTTACTGCACTCATATTGCCAGTGAAGAAAACATCGAGGTGTGAATTTTTCTCTATTATACATAGCATTATTGATAGGATAGTCTGTTGCTACTTTGTTATATTCAAAACAGTAAAAACAAGGTTGAAATCCTTGAAGGTCCATAGATTACTTTATTCCAATATGTTAAAAAAATGACGGAAGTTGCTTTTTCATTATATTGCAAATGGGGAGACCTTTTTGGATGGGACAC
>JAGLRO010000158.1 GCA_023136245.1 Candidatus Heimdallarchaeota archaeon | reverse complement strand
ATCCTGCAACTTGGTTTAGATCTGTTCGTGTCTGTTGTTCGAAACTTGGTGCAATCCCATTAACTGTTTCAGGAGATTTTACTTCTAGAATTTTGTTATTTGCCATTAATGCAGTTTGATCTACTTTTGTAGAAATTGACTTTGCTACTTTTGCTGCAATTTCTTCTGAGGGGAAGAGTTCAGTTAATTCCATTAAAACCTCTTTTTGATTTGTCTCATTGAGTATTGAGATTTTGGTTTTGAGACCATCTCTTTCATTAATTAGATCCTCAAATTCATTCTCTAAAGCAGCATATTTATCCTTCACAAGCTTGTTCTCTTGGTTTAGCAGTTTTATAAGCTTGATTAGCTTTGGAAGGCTTCTTGAAAGCTCGTTCGCGTTATTCTGCATTTCATTGTATCGTTCTGCTGATACAATCCTCACTCCTTTCTTATTCTGTTCCTTAAATTCATCCTCAAGAGTTTCTGTTTTTCTCTTCAGCTCTCTATTCTGTCCGAGTAATCTCTCTACTAGTAGCTTCACTTTTCTCAATGCTTCTAAAAGAATTCTATTCCTCTCAAGCAGCTCTTTAATATAACCTGTAGGATATTCCTCAGTGCTAACAGAGTCATCTAGTTTTTCCTCTTGTTTATCATAAACAGCTAATATTTCATCTAGAGTTTTTTGTTCTGAATTAGCTTTTGTTTGTCGCATGAGAAAATCACTATGATGTTAAGTAAGTAAAAGCACTCTACTTAAAAAAAATTTGCTTATTATTCATTTTCAGCTCTTCTAGCATATTTCAAGCTACACCCAGCAGAAACTATTTTTGTCGGAATGATTTTTAAATAAAGCGTAGCAAACTATACTTTAGAAAAAAATAGAAGAAGAGAGAAAAATTTTTCTGTAATGTTTATTACTATTTACTCAATTTCTTATAGAGAGCTCTTTCACCTACCTGACTGAAAAGTATGTCAGCTGCATCGTAGCTTGCCATAAGAGACATTTCTAAAACTTGTTGATTTTGCTTCTATTTGTGTAGAATCATCTAAGGAACTCATAATAATCAGAAGTTGAATTTTTTGAGTTACATTTATATCTTGTTTCAAACTATAATTGCTTTCAATTAATTAATCTATGAGAAAAATCTATATACTTACTTCAAATTCTTATCATGATTTCAATGAAAATATTTGATATAGAAGGGAAACCTGGAGCTAAAGTTTTCGAATATATAGATATGTTTGAGTATCCTCATGGAACAAAAGAACAGCTCCCTATATGCATAATACAAGGAATTGAGGATGGACCAACATTCTTACTATCTGGAAACATACATGGAGATGAGCTCCATGGTTTAGTAACCTTGCAAGAAATAATTCAAGAATTAGATGCTAATAAACTGAAAGGAACAGTAATAATTGTACCTACTTTAAACCCAGCAGGCCTTTTAACGCTTACAAGATCTCCATTTTATATTGGAAAAACTGATCCAAATAGATTATGGCCTGATCCTAAACCTAAGAAGAAACCGAAGTTGAAATATGATGATGCTTATGATGAGATTCTAGATGAGGAAAATTATCCTAATGTTCAAGAGGTTTTTTATTCTAAATTTGCTGAGATATTCGAACATGTAGATTACTATATTGATTTACATTGTCATGCTATTCGTTCATTCCCCTTTTCATACTTAGATAGAGTTTACTACGATGAAGAAAAAGAAGGGGAAAAAGAAAAAGCAGAACAACTTTTTGAGAAAACTTCTTCTTTCGTGAAAGCTTTTGGTCTGACAATAATTTTGGAAAATGCACCAAAAATCTATTTCAAGGAAAACCTGCATAGATCAACAACAGGTAGTTTTGTAAATAAATACAGAAAACCAGGTTTTACTGTAGAATTAGGTGCATCCGGTATTGTTGATGCTAACATAATAGCTGCAGCTAAACAAGGAGTGTTCAATGTCCTTAAATGGGCAAAAATGATAGAAGGAGAGGTTAAACCTATAACAGGTATAACTGTAATAAAAGATGAACTCTGGAGAGAGATTGATATTAGATCACCCAAATCAGGATTCTTCATACCTCTTGTTAAAATTGGAAGAATAATTGATCAAAACACACCAATCATTGAAATAAGAGATGTTTTTGGGAATGTTAAAGAAACCATAATTTCCCCTGCATACGGGATATTATTAGCCGTTTGGGACGATATTCGTTGTTATACAAACAGACTAATTGGTACTTACCTTGTTAAGAATACAGTTGATGTTGTTATACCTTGGGAATACGAGAAAAAAGAGGAGAAAAAAGAAGAAACCTCTTAATCTTCTTCCAATTCCATTGTAACAATTTCCATATCAGGCAATTTAGCTTTGAACTCTTCTAAAAATGAGAGATCTCCAATACCTCTACCAACATGCATAGGGATAGTTATATCAGCTTTTATTGATTTAGCTGCTTCTACAGCCTCTTCAACATCCATCACATATGTTCCTGAAACAGGGATAAAAGCAATTGTTGGTTTCAGATTCTCCATTTCGGGTATTTTGTCAGCATCTCCTGCATGGTAAATTCTTACACCATCTATATTGAGTATTGGTCCTATATGACCAGAAGATTTAGGATGGAACGGAGTTTGTGTTTCAGGATCTCTGAATCTATGAGTATTATATGCAGCAATCGCAGTTACTTTTACAACATCAAGATCCAAGTGCTCATCTGGATTTAATTCAAGAACTTCATGTTTCTTAGTGATTTGAGTGTTCAGAATCTCTTGGCAAATTCTAGGTCCGACAAGTGTTGTATTCTCTGAAGATAATATGTTAATTGCTTCAGCGTTGCAATGATCAAAGTGTTCATGACTCGTTATAATAATGTCAGCAGAAGGTAGATTAGATTTTCCGAGCTTGTAAGGATCAATGTAGATGTTCTTTCCTTTAGCTTCTATCCAAAAAGCATCATGACCTAACCAGTGAATTTTGATTCCTTCATATTCGTACATATTTATCGATTAATGATTTATCTTCACATATATAAAAATTTATGATGGATTAAAAATAGGAAAAAAGTTAGGGAAGTTAGCCCTTTTTAATAAATTCTTTCGTCTCCAATGAAAACGAAGATTTCTTCTGTTGAAATATAAGCTGTTAGTTTTTCTCCAACATTCATTTTGGCGTATTTTTCTGCTTGTTCAGCAACATCAATCAACAATATAGAATTATCTTTAAGCTTTCCAGTCATTTTAACTTCAGTTCCAAGATATTCTATTGTATTAATCTCAAAATCTATAGGATTATCATTGACACTGGTCAAACTGACATTTTCAGGTCTAATTACTATACTTACATCTGTATCTGCTGGAATCACTTTCTTGGTATTGATTGTTATTTTTTCTCCTCCTTTCAATTCCACAGTTTTTGCATCCAGCATTTTCCCTGTAAATGTGCTTGAAGTTCCAATAAATTCTGCTACGAAAAGTGTGTGAGGATCAGTAAAGACTTCTGTTGGAGTTCCGTATTGTTGTATATCACCTTCGTGTAAAATTGCAATTCGATCGCTTATAGCTAGAGCTTCTATTTGATCATGAGTAACATATACAGCAGTCATACCAATTTCCTTAATTATCGAACGTATCTCTGTTCTCAACTCAGTTCTTAATTTTGCATCTAGATTACTCAATGGTTCATCACACAACAGAACATCAGGTTCTACAACAATACTTCTAGCAAGGGCGATTCGTTGTTGTTGACCTCCAGAAAGTTCAGTAGGATGTTTTTCAGCTTGATCTTCTAGATGAACCAATTTCAAAACCTCATTTACTTTCTCTCTCCTGAAATTCCATTCATTATCAACTTTAGCTTTTGCATCCATGTATTTTGTTTTTACAAGCCAGTAATAGGGTTTTGTTATCCAGAAGAAGTGCAGATGGAATGGTTTCTTAACTTTCTTCTTTTCTAAACTTGTCTTCTTTTCAGGAAGCCATTCAGGAAGGCTTTTCTTGACTATTTCATAGTGAAATCTAATTGCTTTTCTTAAAGCTCCAATTACATAAATTCCTTTACGTTCAGGAATTGAAGATAATTCTTCATTAGAAGCGAGTAAATCAGCCCAAGTGAGGTTCCAAGCTTCTTCAGAGGTTTTACCCTCAGATATAGTTTCAAGTACTTCAGCAGCTTTTAGGATATACTCAGGGCTTCCATAACTTGACAATTTAACATCTTCAAGTGAATCTTTATCATCAATTGTAATAATATAAACAATTTTCTCTTTCAGTCTTAATTTCAAACCATATTCAACATTTTTGAAAATAGTTAAATGTGGCCACAATGCATAATTTTGAAAGATCATTGCTGT
>JAGLRO010000157.1 GCA_023136245.1 Candidatus Heimdallarchaeota archaeon | reverse complement strand
AACCAAGATACTAGAATAGAAAGAGAGATCTTACTATTCCTTTTACTTATTTTTTTATTCCATTTATAGAAAAATGAAAAATAAACTAGCTCAAGTAGCTAGTTAAATCTTTTATCTTTTCTTCCTAAATTTTCTCACTGTTAAAAAGGATATTAATGCAACCACAGCTACAGTACCTATTGAGATGTAAACAAATTCCCAGATAACTCCTTTAGTCACAGCTGGTGGATCAACAAAGAGATTGAAACTAGTTGCTAGTGTAGTATAGCCTGATTTTGTTACTGTTACATCTATCAATTCTGGTAAATCATAGTAATCCATTACTACTTCATATATTCCTGCTCCTTCATCCGTTGCATAGTAAGTCTGTGAGTGATCATCAACTTGTACTGTTGCTCCTGTAATCAACTGACTCTTCGTATCCGTAATTTTGAAAGTATAAGTTATATTATCTAAAGCGTAAAACATTCCGATTATTTCCATCTCGAAAGATAGGGGTGTTAATCCCACTATAATTGATAAACTTCCAGCAAATGGAATTGTTATACTTACTAACCAAATGTCTAGATAAGGTATCTGTATACCAAAGTAGTCATACAACCATTGGTTAACATCAATAGGACCTATTGGAATTCCAACTAATTTTCCTGAAAATGTCATCTGGCAGTACGCTTCAAACCCAACTGCTGATTCTATCCTATAATTATCTAAAGTAAGAGAAACATCATCATTACCGGTAGCTAAAGATGAAACTGTACATGGAATAGCATACATAGAATCTGTTGTGATTGAAAGCGAAGAGAATACAGGATTACAATTTACTCCTGAAATATCAACTGTCAATAGATTCATTATTTTGAGAATAGGTATGAAATCAATTTCAAGTTTGAAATTCGCCAACCAGTTAATTATTGCTGGCATGAAATCTTTAGTTTCGAATTCCAAGTGAGTAATTGACTCTATTAAGGAAGATAGATCTCTAAGGTCAATTCTAAAGATTCCAAAACTTAATGGTAATGCCTTTGATAACTGTTCATTAAACAGATTACTCGATCCACTATAGTAATTTTCACCAGAACTGAAAGAATAATCTGCTCCTAAATCAATTTCTATAGATAGGAGGATTTCTGGATTTGCAACTTTGATATAAGCTGTAAAGTCGTCTCCTGATGTTAGGGTTGAAGGATAAGCTAAAAGCATTTCATATTCTACTGTAGCATTAACTGTTACCGAGAAGTATGGGGTAACTGATATGTTTGAATCTGCATCTCCCCAATTGAACTCATGATCATATCTGAATTCCTCTGAGAAGATGTCCAAACTCTCCAAACTGCTGTCTACAATATGTGTATCAGGGAAAAAGAATCCTTGAGTGAAATATTGTATAAGAACTGAGTCATAGCCTACATTTCCATTATTATCTGTAGCCATGATTGTGATATTTTTTAATCCACTAGTAGTAAGGACATCATTACCTATAATATCCAATCTTCCAGTTGTAGGATTATATAATCCTGTAATATCAGTCCAACTACCCTCAACCAATATTTCTACAGAAACTATATCATAGTTGGAATTAGGATCAGTTATAGAAGCATCAATTGACAAAGACGAATTATAAGTCACATAACCATCCAATGGTAAATCAATTGTTACTGTTGGAGGTTGATCTACTGTAGTAGAAATTATAGTTAGTTGGTCTCTTTCGTAGTCTGGATCTAAAGGATCTACTTCATTTCCATCTATATACATGACTCCGAATAATCCACGGATGTCTCCTGGACTATTACCATAATCATCAACAGGAACTGTAAAATGGTAAGGTACCCAACTTGCATCACTCCATTCGTAATAGTATATCCCTGGTTCAATTATCCAATCTATTGTTTTTTCATCATCTGAATACCAGGATTCATCTATACCCCATACTACATCTGCTTTAATTGTACCTTGAAGGTCAAAATCCCAAATGGGTGCATTGACAACAGCTATATAGAATGTTACTTGGATATCCCAACCTGGAACTGCATATGAAACAGGGACCCATCCAGCTTCAGTAGTGTAATTGTAGTATTGAACTCCGTAAAGATTAAGGTAACCACACATCCAGAGTTTATAGGTGTCTTTTCCGCTTCCGTCATAAAGCATAGGTCCAGATTGAATATCAATCTTAAGAAAATACGAGCGTATATCAAAGGAACTTAATCCAAAGAGATTTTGATCCTCATCTAACTGAACATCCCAAATAAGATGAAAAGTTTCTGAACCTAAAAGATCAGAAGTAAAAGTGTAATAACCATCAGCATGGTTTTCATCAAACCAACCAACAATATCTCTTCTCATTTCTACATGAAGAGTTTGACCATTAGAAATCAAACCTTTAACAAAGATATGGACACGGATTATTTCATTAGCAAGACCGTAGGTAGTTATTGTATTATCTGAAAGCCTTTCATAGTAGATTTGAGTAACATCAGGAGTGTTATTCACAGTTAATTTTATACCCGTGAAATCCTGGGAAAAAGTTTGTTTTTCAAGAAACTGAATCCCCTCTATTGTTTGTATCAAATCGGGAGTTTCCAGATTTGGAGCTTGAGTATCAAGAATGTTCTCAGTAGGCATCTCTTTAACTATTTCTTCCGATTCTATATTCGGTACTTTTTCTACAAATCTATCAGTAATATCTTTATCTGATAGGTTTTCTCCAGCAATCATTTGTTCCAATTGTTCAGAGTCTGAACTAGAACTTACATAATTCATCGAATAACCTACTAAAAAGCTACTCAATAAAAGAATTAAAATCAATAATGAAAATGATTTGTTTTTCTTCATTTTTATCTCCTAGTTTTTAATTTAAAACTGTGATAAGTTCAGATAATGAAAAAATAAGAATTAACAAAAAGTATCAAAATGGTAAAAATCTAGGAGAAATTTACCAAGAAGATTGAAGAAAATATCTTTCAGATGTAGAGTGCTGCTTAATGCTCCCACTCCCCTAATAGAG
>JAGLRO010000156.1 GCA_023136245.1 Candidatus Heimdallarchaeota archaeon | reverse complement strand
ACCAAAACCATTCTTTACCCTCTTCTGTTCGCTTTTTATCAGAAGCATCAAATACAAACATAATCCCATAACTATTTGATGCATAATTCAACCAGAATTGGCGTCTTAATACCTCGTGACCTCCAACATCAAATATTTTTAGAAGTATGTCTCCAGCTCGGTAGGTTTCGAAATTTATTCCAAAAGTAGGTGATGTATCTTCTACCCATTTTCCAGTTACAAGTCTTAAAGCTAAGCTTGTTTTCCCTGCAAGATCTAAACCTAGAAGCATTACAGGTACTCCTTTTTTCTCAAAATCTAAATATGTCACTTTTTATACCCCTTTATTCTACAAATAACATTTCTCTGAACATTATCAGATCTTCTCTACTCATTCTATTTGGATATTCATGTTTTCGAATTACTTGTTTGAATTTCTTTTCTATAGCTTTATTTGAAATAAGAAATTCTGTTTTCCTATTTGGAAATATAACCGATATCATATAATATTGTTTTCCTTTCATTCGATGATCCAAAGGAACATCATCCTTTCCTTGGAAAGTGAATATTATTGTGCGATTATTTTCTAGCTTCGGAGCTGGAATTGGACCAAAAACACCTGTTGATTGTCTATTTCCTTGTGCAATACTTGTATAACACAGTGTTGAATAAACATCTGGAATGATCTTTATTCTCCTCAAATCTTCTTCTATCAATTCTCCTCCAAAGGCAGCAAATCGAAATAAAGCCACTCCTACATTATCTTCATTAGCTATAGCTATACGTAGGTTTCGAATTTCTTCTTTCTGTTTTATATTATAACTTGCGTCATTTATTGTGAGAATCAGAGTTGTTTTTTCATCTTCAGTCACTTGAGTTATTGAAACATGACAAGGAAATTCTTCTCCATCTTTCCTCCTTATATTGTATATTTTTCCTTCGAGTACCTTACCTTCAAGTACAACAAATGAAAATTCTGGAAATATTTGATTAATGACTGTTTGTGAACCTATTATTTCTTTTGAACTGTAACCAGTCATCATTTCGAACATCTGATTTACAAATAAAAATGAACCTGAGGCATCTATAGAAGCTATTCCTGAAGGACTTGTATGTAGAATTTTTTCTACCTCTTTTACTTGAAAATCAAGTTGTTGTCTTGAGTAAGAATTCTTGAAAGATAATAGTAGTAGAGGAGAAATTGTTGAAAGATTCTCTAATATTTCTTGTGATTCCGAGACTGAATCGAGTAAAGGTAGCTCAATTAATAGATCTAGAAATTCCATTGCTTCTAATGGATAATAAACAGTTTCAACATTTTTTCGAATAGAAATAGATCTTTTTCTTATTAATGGTTTTTCTATTGTTTTAATCCTAGAAAGTAGTTTTTTATTAGTTATTTCAGTACTTACTAAATCATTTTTTAGTTTTCTAAAATGAATCACTCTGTTTTGTGATTTACAAATAAAATATACACAGGTAGTATTTTCCTTATAATAATCAACCAAAAATTCGATTATTCCTTTCATAGCTTCTTGAATAGATGCTGATTCCACAATTGAACCAGTGAGATTGATAAGAGAATCTATTCCTTTGCACTCCTCTTCATCCTCTTTTTCTGATATCAACTCCAAGATTTCAGCATTATTCATATGATAAACCTATAATATACCACTACTTCAAACTTAAATTTCATATTTGATTGAATTTATTAGTTCGATTAAAAATTCTCTATCTACCTTAAGTTCTCTTCTTATTCTTGAGAGAGATTCGAATAATAATGTCATACCAGTTTCTCTAGCAATTCTCTGCTCGTCATCTTTATCAACATATAGAACTGCATAGTAATCACCTTTTTTCAAGATATGGACTATAAAATTATCAATATTAATGAAAGGTAAGGAATCAATCATCTTGAGTGAGTGAGCTCTAAATACCTGCCTAATTTCTTCAGTTTTTTCCTTTTTGTCTCCTTCTGCTAATACTTCTTGAACAAGAGCTTCTAATCGATCATCTAGGAGTTCGAAAGCATAGATGTTCATAATTGGTTTAGCTTCCATTCTTCGTTTAATTGACTTGGTCATCCAATCCCAACATTCGTCTATGTTTTTACCAGTCACACTGGATGTTTCAAAGATCCTGAAACTTTTTAATGGAGATTCGCTGAATTTAGTGAGATCTAATCCTTCTATGATTTCATCTAAGGACATAATCTCCTCTAAGTCAGATTTATTAGCGAAGAAGGCGAAATTTGCATCTTTTGGTACCCATTTTTCTACTTTCCATAACCATTCTTTAGCTAACACTATTTTCTCTTTGTTAGATCTATCAAAAACGAAAACACATCCTTGACATGAAGTAACAAAATTTTCCCAAAATGTTGTTCGGAAAGCTTCATGACCTCCAAGGTCTACGATGTCAAATCGAAAATCTTCTTTTCTTATAATTGAAAGATCATAACCAACTGTTGGTTGAAAATCTGATTTGAATTCACCAGTTTTCAATCTGTGTATGAATGTTGTTTTTCCTGCACTCTCTAGTCCAGTGATCGCAATCAGTGGATTGATTTTTTTGTTTAAACTCATCTAACTCACCTTTTTCTTACTATTGTTATTTTAATTGCATTTGGAAAATTTAATGTAAAAATATGAGAAGAAACGAAAAAAAGATTTCTTTTGTAGTTCATGAACATCTAATATTTATGTTTGTTTTCTTTTCTTTTATGTCTTTTGGAAGTCAAATCTATTATAGAATATTTACCTGGTTTTGTCAGAATTATGATGTTTGTAAACTCTCTCTTTAACTTGAATAAATCATGGGAAAAACTATTATTTCAGAATGAGATTAAGTAGATATCTATGTCTGAAGAAGCAATTACACTCAACATAATCATTCTCGGTTTAGAAAATGCTGGAAAAACAACACTTGCAAGAACTATTGTTGGAAAGGAATTTATTGAAACACAAACAACTATCGGAATGAACATCGAAATTATTGATTTCAAAGGTTATAAATTTCAAATCATAGATATCGGAGGTCAAGAAACCTTTAGAGAAACCTTGTGGCCTCATTATACTACCTTAGCAAAAGGAGTAATATTCGTTTTTGATATGTTTGATAAACAGAAAGCGAATGAATCAAAAAAATGGTTTAATTATATTACAACTTGGATTTCAGAAAAAGCTACACTTATTTTTCTCGCGAATAAAATCGATCTTAAAGAATCGAATGATCAATTCTTAAGTATAGAAGAGATAATTAAACAATTTGAACTTGATAAGATTTCACGATTTCCGATGAGAACTTTTAGAATATTCGAAGTATCCGCAAAAACCGGTAATAATGTTGAAGAATCTATTAGATGGTTTTTAGAAAAAATAGCTGAAGGAATAAAGGAAGAGACACGAATTTCTTTTGTAGTAATTTGTAATGAAGAGAATAAAGTGGTCTATTCCAATATGCCTGAAGATGATGAAGCGGAAAGGATTCAAAAGGTTGTTACTAAGAAATTAGTTATGATGAGAGAAAAAAATGCAAAGGAAAGTCAGTTCGAAATGGATAATTACAGAATAATGGCTAAGGTAGAAAAATCGTATAGCATAACCATAGGCACCATCTATGA